>NZ_JBIMSN010000147.1:0-2661 GCF_043944905.1 Antrihabitans spumae | reverse complement strand
CCCTCGATAACCGTCGGACCGATCATCGCCAGATTGGCATGTGCGCGAACCCATTCCAGGCTCGACAGGTAGGAGAACGTCGCTGCCGGGATCGAGGACACCGCGACGTCGAAAGTGTCGAGAGTTTTCGCCACCGGGAACGCCGCGGTCTTGAGCCGGGTGGCGGCGTTGGAGGCGTCACGCGCGGCGATCTCGGCTTCGATCAACGTGCGCAGCACCTCTTCGGGTGTCCAGCATTGAATCTTCGCTCGCGACAACACCTCCGGGGCGGTGCGGCGAATGGTGCCGAGTTTGAGGCGCCGCAGCGCGGCGTCCAGATCGGCCGGCAACGGCGGTGCCGCCGGTGGCGTGGTCATGACAGCGCCGTTTCCGGTGGGGTGAATTTGTAGGCATCCAGCGACCGGGTCGCACTGGTGGGCAGGGCCAGGATCAACGCATCACCAGCGGGACGCGGGTGCGGGGTGCCGGCACCGGCAGCCAGGATCGAGCGGACGTCGGCGGCACGGAACCGTTTGAACGCCACCGCCCGCGCCAGCGCACCGATCAACGCATCGGGCCCGTGTGCGGCACCGAGAGCGAGCAGGATTTCCAGTTCGGACCCGAGGCGAGTGTTGCCGATCGCGGCCGCCCCGACGAGGAACGCTTCCGCGTCCGGTCCGAGTGCGCAGAACTGCTGCTCGACAGCCGTTTTCGGGCGCGGTCCCCGATCAGGTGCGGGCCGGGGTCGGTCGTAATGGTCATCGTGCACCGACGCCGTCCCCGGTGCGGCCAGTTCGTGATCGGCCACGACCTCACCTGTTCGAGGTTCGACGATCAGCAACCGGCCACCGTCCTGGAGAAGGGTGACGGTGGTGCCGATCAGCCGGGTCGGCACCGAATACCGGGCCGAGGCGAACCGGACACAGGACAGGCGATCGACCTTGCGGGTCATCGGCGCCGGTCCGATCTGCAAACGTAGCGACGGCAACGGTTGCAGCAGTGCACGTTCGGTGATCAGTCGTTCGTCGGGGATCGCGGCGATCTCCGAATGCACTCGGGCGTTGACCTCGGCACACCACAGTGCCGCTGCGGCGTTGGCGGTGTGCACGTCGACCGGTTTACCGGTGATGTCGGCGTCGGTGAGCAGGGGGACGACGAGGTCGCGCTGGGCGTAGCCGACCAGGTTTTCCACGATGCCTTTCGATTGCGGGTCGTTGGCGTGACAGAAGTCTGGGCGGAACCCGTAATGGGTTGCCAGACGGACGTATTCGGGTGTCGGGACGACGACGTTGGCGACCACACCGCCTTTGAGGCAGCCCATCCGATCGGCCAGCACCTTCAACGGGACACCACCGATCGCGTCCATTGCTTGGGCGATGAATCCGAGGGTGGTGGTGGCGCGTTCGTTGTCTGCGAAGGCGACGAACCGCCACCGAGAGAACGCAAGTACGGCGCAGAACAGGTGCAACCCGCCACCGACGGTGGCCCAGTCGATCACCAGGTACTCACCGGGGGTCCAGACTGCGGGGCGTCGTCCGCGGTGATGGTCTTTGCGCCACAACGCTTTCGCCTCCGCGACCAGGCGACGGAAGTTGCGGTCCGACCCTTCGTAGCCAGCGGTCCGCGCGACTGGTAGCAACCGTTTCGCCGAGATTCTGCCGTTGGATTTGGCCACTCGCTCGGTGACCAGCTCGGTCACGGCATCGTAGTTATGTGGCCGTTCGACGCGTTCGGTGCTGTCGTGGCCGTGTTGTTCGGCTTCGAACCGCTCGACGACTCGCTTCACGGTCTTGTGGGTGGTGCCGCAAAGATCGGCGGCGCCTCGATAGGTTCCGACTTCTCGATACGCGGAAATGATGTCCATGCGGTCCCTCGCAGACTTCAATGGAAACTCCCTGGGCGGTGTGGTGTGTGGTTGGCACCTTCACCGTCACCGCCCAGGCCTCGAGCTCCCGTACGACACGACGAACACGGGTGGGGACTTTTATCTGGCCACCCGTGGGGACCTAGAACTGGCCACCAGTGGGGACTTTTTCATGGCCACGGACAACAGGTGCGGATCTTCGCGTAGTCGGTGGGTGACGTAGTCGAGGAACGGTTCGAACGGATCGAGTGTGGCGGGTTTGCGGTCTCCGGGGGTGGTGACGCCGTTGAGGTCGTTGCGGACTGTTCTGCGGTTTCTACCGGTGTGTCGGGCGATGGCCGAGATCGACCATCCTCGTTTGTGCAGGGCGTGTATCTCCAAGTCGTCCTCCCGTGTGAGCATGCGAAAGCGGGTCTCCCTCGAATGGCTGGTGTGTGGTCAGAGACCACCAGCATCGAAGGAGGCCCGCCCTCATCGGCGGAGCCACACGGGTGAGCACTTTCGGTGAGCAGAACTGGGCAGTTTCAATGAGCGCCGTCAACCCAACGACGAAATTGAGGATCATCTGATGGCACTACCAACGCTGACTCCCGAGCAGCGCGCAGCCGCACTCGAAAAGGCCGCCGCCGCGCGCAAGGCACGCGGTGAATTGCTCGCTGCAGTGAAATCGGGGCACCTCAGCGTCGTCGACGTGCTTGCAAGGGCCGAGACAGACTGGCATGCAGCTTCTGGATCACCTCGAAGTGCCAGACCGGCCGAAGGGCCTTGACCCCGGATGTTGGACACGGCGATATCTGGTTACGCGGCCAGGTTGAGGT
>NZ_JBIMSN010000146.1:0-20915 GCF_043944905.1 Antrihabitans spumae | reverse complement strand
GTGAAATGTTCTCGGGGCGATCTGGCATCCGTGCGCGCTGAGCACACGGCAGATCGGAGCGACCCCGAACCGAGCACGATGCTCGGCGATGAACGCACAGATCACCGGTGTCGCGGGTCGCTCTCCCGCGCGAAGAAACTTGTTGCCGCCTTGAGGATTTCGATGGTTTCCTCGAGCTCGCGGTTCTTGCGGCGCAGCTGCTGGATCTCCCGCGCGGCATCGGTCGACACGCCTTCTGCCTGCCCGGTGTCGACCGCGGACTGCCGGATCCAGTTCCGCAGCGTCTCCGCGTTCATTCCCAACCGGCCCGAGACCGCCTTGATCGCCGCCCACTCCGATGTGTATTCGTCACGGTGCTCGGTGACCAGACGGACCGCCTTGGCCTTGGTCTCCCCGTCGTACTTCGATGGCATGATGTCCAACCTTCCAAGAAGAAGGGTGTGCATCAAACCCGGGGCGATTCAACCCGGCTACCGGGTCTTGGACGGGATCCGCGCGGCGTTGGATTTCGACTCATTGGGTCTGACTATGGACACCAGAATCGGTATTTGGGGGTATTCGGGTGGCGGATTGGCCTCGTCGTGGGCTGGGGAAATGGCATCGAAGTATGCCGCTGAGCTCGACATCGTCGGAGTCGCGCTGGGTTCACCGGTCGGGGATCCGGCATCGACGTTTCTCCGTTTGAACGGCACTGCCTTCTCCGGTCTGCCGGCCCTTGTCCTCGCCGGGCTTCGGCGGGTCTACCCGGAGTTGGATTGGGTTCTTGGACGGCACAGCTCCGAGGCTGGGCTGAGGCTGATGAAATCCATCGAGTCGATGTCGACGTTGACGGCGGTACGCAAGTTCGCACGCTACGACCTGTCCGATTTCATCGATGTACCGTTGGCAGATTTACTCGCCGAGCGTGAAGTAGTGAGAGTCTTCGACGAAATTCAGGTGGGGCGGGTCCCACTCAACGTTCCGGTGTTCGTTATTCAGTCTGTTCGAGATCAGATCATCTCCGTCGACGATGTTGACGGTCAGGTGGATCGATACCGCGCCGCTGGCGTCAATGTCACATATCGGCGCGACAAGCTGTCCGAGCATCTGAGCCTGCACGTGTTGTCCACTCCCGTCGCGTTGAACTGGCTCGCCGATCGATTCGCTGACGAACCGCTCGCTCTAGGGTCGACCAAAACAGTCTGGTCAACTGGGCTCGCCCCGTCGGTACTGCCGGCGCTACTTGCCTTAGGATGGGATGCTTGGCGAGCAGCGCTGGGACGACCGATCAGGCCGTAACCCAGTTCGTGGTAGTTCATCAGTTCGTGTGTGGGGAACAGCCAGCGGAGGAGGCGACACCCGTGACCGATCATTTCCGACCGGGTACCGACGAGCGCCGGTGCGGCAGCTGTCGTGGACGTGTTCTCCTGAGTTCGGCAGCACGCACGGCTGTACACGAACATTACGAAGATTGGTCGCTCGACCCCCACGACGCCGATGTCGAGCATGCGCGTCCCGACCATTTTTGGCGTGACGGCCGCAAAATTTTGGTGTTGTGACTACAGGCACGCTAAACGACTACTCCCCCCTCGCTTTGGTGGTGGGTCACGTAATCCATCCTCCGCGCAGCAATCCTAATATCACCAGTTTGCCGAGGAAGCTCGCCTTCGGGTCGACCGGCGCGGCGACCAGAATTGGGCTGCCCTGAAACGCTGCGAGCGCGTCATCGAGAGCGCGGTCTGGATCGGGGTGTTCGTCGAACTCTCGCCATGCATGCAGAATGCCGCGGACCAACCCTGGGTCCGCGCGGGCTAATCCGGGAAGTGTTACGAGCCGATCGATGTCGACCGGGCATGTGACCGCCGACAGGAGTAGGTAGTCGTCGTGTCCGCCATCGCGGGTCATCTTGATCGATCCCCTTGGAAAGAGCTTATACGGAAGTGCCCGACCGGTTTACGTGGTGCGACGGGCATAGAGAAACCTTGGACAATTTCAGCGGGCCGTGAGTGAGCACGCCGAACCCCGACGCTCGCCGGCAGACCTGCGCTTTTCGGAGATTCATCGAGACTTCGAGATCGAAGACGTCGAACTAGTGGGGGCAGTGGTTGCTGATCGAAGAGGTCGACGCCTGACACACCACCGCATCGAGCGAATGCGGAAGACTCGGCTACCACCGCTGCGCAGTACCGAGCACAGGTGAAACGCTTCACCGAGATGTTTCAGCGGATGCTGATTGCTGAACCAATCACGATGAAGATTTTGCTGCACGACGATGTCGATTCTGGCCTAGCTACGCTCGGGTTAACGGGATTTTGCAAACCGTTGCTATCGCAGACACCAGCTATATCGACAACGGACAACGACGGGCTTCAGCCGGTCTGACTTGGACGCCCGTGAAACCGCAGAATCGATCGACAGTCTGAAGGTCGGCGAAGTACTGCTTCATCGATCCTCCGACCAATAAAGCATCGACACTTTTCGCCGCGGCGGCGACCGAGCTCGTACTCAGCGGAATACTCGACGTAATAGGCTGTCCCAGCCCTGAACAGTTCCGCGTCAGGACATTCCCTGCCCCTTGCCCATACGGCGCCCTGTTACGCCGGCGCCGACGGCGCGCAGCGCTCGATATATCGCGCTAGGTTGGTCGTGGCGTTGTCTACTACCTTTTTCAGAGCCTTCTTGACCAGAAAACCTGGAGCAGGGATGGCAGGCTCAGCCGTGATTTCGTAGGTTACTCGCGAACCTGATCCGCTGGGCGCTACGACGTAGGAGCTCTCCTGACTTTTCAAGGTCCCCCCGGATGACTTCACAAGCGTGGTCCGGACAGAGTTCTCGGTCCACGAGTAGGAAAGCACTTGCTCATCCAGCCTTCCGGCGACACTTACCTCTACCAACGCCTGAGTCGGACGACCATTCCCGTCTCTCGATACGATTGTGAATTTTTTGTGGGTGTCGGACCACTTGGGGTAGTCCTCAAGGGCCGCGATCACACCTAGAACCGTCGCAGGGGCAGCATGAACGGTGAAGTCCGCATTCAAAGACGTCGCCATGAACACTCATTTCGTAGTAGGCGGTTCACCCTGACAGCTCAGGGCTGATCGCTCATGATTGCAATGGTCCAGTCAGATAACGCGACAACACGGATTTATTGTTCGGATGTCTATTTGAACGCCCGTTTTTTGGTGATGACTACACGCACAACGAGAATTGCGGCCAGATCGACTCTAAGTCAGGTTCTATTCGGCGGATACGTCAGGTACCTTGCGGTGGAACCCTTTTCGGTCGTAGACCCGGGTTGCAACGGTCCCGACAACAAGGCCGGTGACAACGCCGAACACCGTCATCCAGAACGCGTGCAACAGGCCGGAGTCGTATCTGGCGTCGTAGAACAGAATCGCGCGCACACCGATGAACACCTGGTGCAAGGGTTCGAAGTTCGCGAGCCAGCCGAAGAACGGTGGTTGACCTTCCAACGGGACGGTGCCGCCGGACGACGGTACTCCCAGAATGATGAAGAGAATCAAGTTGATGATGAGGCCGGCTGTTCCGAATGCCGCCATGATCGACGTCGCTGTGATCCCGACCGCGGCTATGGCGAAGGCACCGTAGGCGAACAGCGTGGCCGGTCTGGTGACGGGCATGTCCAGGAACGTCGATATGGCGAGATAGAGCCCGGACACAACTATGCCGACGATGATCATGATCACCCACTTGACCACCAGTGTGTGGAACCGCGACACGTGGACCGACGGGTTGTAGATGTACCAAGGGCCGAATTCCGCAGGTGCGAAGCCGAGCTGAGCGTCGACGAGCGAGCTGACGATCATCGCGCCGGTGAACCCTGCGAGCAACAGCAGCAGCGCGTAGTAGAAGGCGGCGAGACCGTTGCCCGAACCCGCAGGCAGCGGGTTGTACGGCGCTGTCGTGATCTGGATCGGTTCGGCGAGCACCAGCCGACTCGCCCCCCGAGATCGGCGTCGGTGTCGGCCCCGCGTTCAACTGGGCGATGACCTGCTCGGTCAACTGCTTGCCGACCGTCGCATTGACCTGTTCCATTGCCTGGTCGTAGATCGTCGTTGCGATACTGATGGCAAACGTGCCCGCGCGCGGATTTGTCTTGACCGTGATCACCGGTTTTTCGACCCCGCCGTCGACGACGCTTGCCTGCGCGAGGATGAGCAGCCGCTTGCTGAAGTCGCTCGGGATGACGATCGAGCCGTAGATTTCGCCCTTGCGCAGCAGGGTCTGTTCTTCGGCGATGCCGACCTGTCTGAGGTCGACCTTGTCCTTGGGGATGCCGTCGACGAGACCTTGGACGATTTGGTCGCCGAACTTCTGGCGCTGGGTCGTCCCGTCGGGTGCCACGATGTTTTCGCCTTCGTCCTGGTTGACGACGGCGATCGGGAAATCGTGCAGGTTCTTCTGCGGGTCGAGAATGCTGTCCAGATACAGCACCGCGAGCAGCGACATCACCAGTCCGACGACGACGACAGGTGCCAGCCACAACCGTGGGTTGCGGATCGATGCAATCCGGTGTGGTCCGACCACTTGTCGGACTAGCTCTAGATGTCATTCGTGGTTGTCGCTTATTGGTGAGACAGCGCGCAGTCTGGCGTGGGTGTCACTATTGTGACCGACGTTGATGTACGGCGCGTATGTGCCGCCGCTCGAACGCTTGAACACGGGATGCTCGGAAGTCGACCACTGCAGGGGCTCTGTCGGCAGGTGTGCCGGTATCGGGCGATGCCATGGCGTCAGAGGGATCTCGGACACGATTCGGATGAACGCCGGTCTTTCCTGAAGTGGAAGGCACATGAGTACATGGTCGAACTCGCCTGCGTCGAGTTCGCAGCCCTGCAGCGGTACCACAGCTGTCACGGCTATTTCTGCGCCGTCAGCGGTCGGGACAGCGTAGGTGATAGCGAGATCCACAGCTGGGATCTTCCCGATGGCTGCTGTAATCGGAAGAGAGGCAACAACTCCGGTTGCAGTCCGAATTTGGCTGTCGACAGAGTCGATGAGCCAGTAGTCGCCATCGATGTCGCGGCGAACCAAGTTCCCACTGGAGTACCAGGCATCGCCGCGCTCGAACAGGTTCCGTAGTGGGTTTGCCGTCGTCGTTGCTTGCACACGTGCGAGCAAAAGGCCGACCTCGTCGGCACCGCATTCGATACTGTACCCATCGCGATCTTCGAGCAAAGTACGTGCTGTGGGGTCCCATCGCGCGACACGAAGTTCCGCACCGCCTGGGAGAGGCCGACCCAGAGCTCCGGGCTTGGTCGGATCGATGTTGACCAAGACGGCTTCGCCCTCGCTGGTTGCCCAGAAGTCCAATACCGTTGCTGGTGCGAATCGAGATGACACGCGGCGCCAGAGGCTTCGCGGCATTCCGGAGCCGACGAACAGCCGAACCGGATGATGACGCTCGCCTGGCTGTGGCTTGGCGTTGACCAGCGGGCGGAGTTGTGCCCACGTGTAGGACACAACTGTGACGCCGTAGCGGCGGACCTCAGTCCAGAATGTCTCGGGGTCGAGGCTCGTCGCCATGGCCAAGCGTGCGCCCCCGGCGAATGCACCGCCCACACTGGTCAGTAAGCCTGAGGGATGGTGGAACGGGTTGATGCTGAAAACCGTGTCGGCGTTGCTCAAGGACGCCGATGCTGCGGTACCGAATGCAGATATACCAAATCTTCCGTTGGTAATTCGGATCACTCGCGGAGTTTCAAAGTCTCCGCCGAACAAGATGAACGCGAGGTCCCTTGCGTTACCTGGATTGGGCTCATACCACACGGGTACTACTTGCACGGGACTCTCGGGTTGTTCGAGAGCGGTCAGCCCTGGCTCGCGTGCATGATCAGGGGTGTCGAGAAGAAAGACGTGGACTTGCCTGTTACCTGCGGGTATGTTCGCGTGTGCGGGATCGACGACCAGTCTGTGGACTTCGCCGAGATCGAGTTCGCGTGCGGTATCCGCTCCCGGCCGGAGCATGACCGCGACGGCCCCGATGCGATTGAGAGCAGCGACGACCGCGAGCGCTGTCGGCCGAGTATGCATCAGGATTCCGACGTGCTCGCCGACCCGAACCCCCTCGCTCAGCAATCCGCGCACGACACCGTCGATGCGTTGCTTTATCTCCAAGTATGTGTAAACCCGGTCCTCGTACAAAAAGCACACGTCTCGTGGGGATCGTCGAGCACGCTCATCGAGCAACTGCCCGAGCGAAAGTCGAGTGTGTGTCCTGACATCGCCGATTCGTGCCAGCCGCGGAAGCTCACGTGACGTGATACTCGCCAAGTTGCGGATATCGTGTGCCGATCGTGCGAGAGTGCCGGTCACGGATTGGAAGGCAGCCTTGCCGGCGCCGGTGACCAGGTGAATGCCCTCTGCACTCTCGGTGAGAGTGGCTTGCGATTGTTCGGCAGGACGATCACTGACCAGGATCGGTTGTGGCGGGCGCGCCGCCTCCCGCGATAGCCATTGCGCCCATTGTGCGACCACCGGCCAGCTCGCAGTCTGTGCACTCGTACTTACGACGAGTCCGAAGTGTCCAGCTGCAAGGGCAACTTCGTACACGTCGGCCTGTGGAGCTGCTTGTCTGATAGGTCGTACCGCAGCTGGCGGCGCGATGTCATCCACCTCACCGATGAATGTCAGGATCGGGCATTCGATGTCTGCCAAAGTGACTGGCCTGTCGCCGACGGTGAAGCCGCCCGTGAGCATTCGGTTATGCATCAGAAATTGACGCATGAACTCGTCCAACGCAGGTCCGGGCCATGCTACCCATCCCTCCCCCATGAGGTATCGCCGCTGGCCCTCACGAGGCAGGAGCGCATCGCGGTCGTGCAACGCGACCAAGAAGTCCAGTTGTTGCCGCAAGGCCTTTACTGGATCCAGCAGCCGAAATCCTGTCCGTGTCGCCCAGCCCGGCACCGGGTTCCCCCGGAGCACACGGTCGAGCACAAAGCGAATGCCTCCAATGGCAACCCCCTCGGAGATGCCCAGCGGAACCGCACCGCGAAGATTGATGGGGCTGCCGAAGGTGATAACGCTGGCAACTCCTGCGTTTCGTCGGTATGCCGCTGTCTGATAACAAAACATCCCGCCCTGTGAGTATCCGCAGAGATGGACATCGGAATCAGTTTCTTCCACGACGGAAGCTACAGCTGCGCTGACGGCCCTGACATGGTCGGCGAGAGTTCTCTCCAGACCGCCGGTCTCGTGTTCCGGTGACCCGAAATCGATGACCCATACGTCGATTCCTTGTCCACCCAGCGTTCGAACTGCGCTGACGGGAGGCGAGACATCGAAGACGTCGGCCGTCAACATCAGAGGGGGAACGAGCAAAATCGGAGGTCCGGAGCGATCGCCGATAGCATAGCGACGCAGACGGTGGATCGGACCCACGTCGACAATATCGAAAGCAGTGGGCTCTTCGCCGGTTTCCAAACCCCCGAATCGCGTAACCTCCAGCCAGTTCTGTGCCGTTGAGGTCAACTTCCTTGCGAAGTGAGCGACAGCGTGAGGCATCGGTCTCACCGGTTGCCGCGGCTGTCGTTGCGGGTGTTCTCGCACTGACGAATCGGCGGGTATGACCGATGCAAGAATTTATTCACAATCACACCTTTCGACTGTTGATGGTGATTTCGAGGTCGAAGACGTTCAGGCTAGGCGGGAGCGGACGGTCGGCACTCAAAGTCGCCCCGTACAGACGTGGAAAACCTCTCCCGATCAAACGGGCTAGCACTGCGGTACCGAGATGCAGCGCAAGTCCGGACCCGGGACATCCTTGCGGACCGTGACTGAAGAAGTTGAATGACCAGTTTGCGGCAGCGTTTCCCGAAATCCATTCCTGCGGTGAGAACTGATCGGCGAACGCTACTCGGTCTCGGTTGCGGTGATTGCCCAGGTTGTAGATGAGGATTTGAGTGTCGGCGGGTACGTGGACACCGTGCAAAGTGGTATCTCGGGTTGTGACGCGCCCGAACATGACCGTTGTGGGCCAGAGTCGCATGGTGTCGTGAAGACAAGCGGTGAGGTACTCCGGGGTGACTTCCTGGCTTGTCGATCTGGCCGCCAGCTCGTCGCGGACGAGATCGAGATGATCGTGGTGGGTGGCGAGCAGCGCCAATGCACGGAAGACGTTGGCCGGCAGGGTGTCCCCCATCGCGAACATCCAGTGCAGCAGTTGTCCTGCCGGGTGTGTGTCCTCGTTCTTGGGCGCGGTACCGACCAGGCTGGCGAGGCAGCCGGGCTCCGCGCGGCCGATGTAGTGCTGAACCCGGTCGAGCAACTCTGGCAAGTGCGGCGATGCGGTCGACGGTGAGTTGTTCGCCTCGTCCATCAGGATCGTCAGCAGGTCGGTGACCTCGGAGTCGTCGGCTGCTGCGTCACCGAAAATGACGCGACGGGTAAGACGTTGGAACGTGGTGTTGATTTGCTCCCAGGTGATCGAGGACGAGGCCAACTTGTCCGCTTCCTCGTTCACAGCGTGGATGAACGTTTCGGCCATGCGGTGCGGCGGCGATCCAGCATCGAGGATCGCCTCGGCGAAGCGGCGTCGGTTCTGCCACAACGGCGCGCGGGTGATGGTCAGAGCGTCCGGTTGAAAGTGCGCCATCCCTTTGCTTTTTGTGTCGGGGTCGGACGCAAAAGGGTCCGGTGATCCTTGGAGAACTTCGGCGATATCCTCGGGTCGGTGCACCAGCAGCATGGTTGTCGTGCCAACCCGGACATAGATGGGCACCTCGTGCCGATTCACCAGCTCCTCGTAGAACCTCACCGCACGATGATCGATGCCTAATGAGTCGGCTAGTTCGCTGGCGCGTCGTCGACGTCGAAACAGACCCTGCACAACATTGGGCACTGCTATCTGTGTGGTGAAGCGGACACTCTCCAGCAGGGATGCTGAGGGAAAATAGTTGTCGTTCATGATCTCTCGCTCGGTATCGCGGAAGCGGTGACTGACTGCTGCACGACGCCAGCGCTGCGACTTCAAACCATCGAATGGTCCGGATTCTTGAACCGCCGAGACCAGGTCAGCCTCACTGGTGACCCGATCTCGTGTGACTTCACGTTGCGACATCACGCACCGTAATTACGGACGCGTCGATCGCGTGCGTCTTCAGCGACGATGCGGCTATCCCACCGTGCTTCGTCGACACTTCTCACTTGTGGTGTGGCCGTGCTACGACCCGAATGGCATGTAGGCCCTGACGCTGTCCGCCGCGCGTAGAACGACGTGTTTGCGTCCCTGTGCGGGTGTCCCGAGTGCGGGCCATGGCGCGAATACTCGCTCCACGTCGCCGATCGCCGGGGCAAGCTCGGGGTAATGCCGTAGCAGGACGTCCTTCATGGTGGTGTTGTTGACCCAGTCGAATCCCGTCTTGGTGTAGATCTCGGGGCGGAAATCCTTGGTGAAGAAGCGGTCGCTCTTGATCCGACGCGATGCCATCAGGATGAAGATCCGGAATGCCGTGTCGGAGAATCCGAAGCCTTTCGGCGGCTGCTCGGCTTGCATTCCGATCTGCAAGTCGACGGCGTCGACGTCGCCGTTGTATACGTCATTTATTTCTTTGGCCCACTGCTTGTTCGGAGTGATGTCCTCGATCCGTTTACGCCGAGGCATACGCAGCGCCTCTCGGAAGTCGTTGTATCGAGGTACACCGCGTTCACGGTCGCGGACAATGTCGAGGGTTGCCAAATCGGTGATTTGACCGTCGACCCGAGTGAGGTTGCGAAGCGCATTGGGGTAGTTGTGTAAGCACACTGCGCCGGCGCTGGCAAGGCCGAACGAGTACCACATATCGCCCATCTCCATGCTGTCCATGACGCCGCGTGTGTGGCGACCCTGAAGTTCAGTGAAGTACTTCTCGTGCAGCAGCTCACCTGATTCGAGTGAGAAGAACTTCCAGTCATCAGGAATCAGTGGGTGCATCCGATACACGGAGACGAACTCTTCGGTCAAGGAGAACGGCGCACCGTGATGGTGGGTGGACGAACCGACGATGCCGGACAGTGCCTCGCTGTCGCCGATCCGACCGAATTTGTCACGGAACGTCTCACCTAGCGCTCCGTACCAGTTGGCGTTCATTCCGATCTGCAACGCCGGGTGGCGAAGGACGCACGTGGTCCACTCGACGGTGTGGATTTTGGCGATCAATGCCGACACCACCAGTACGCCGATTTCGAAGAGACGCTGATCGCCGAGGGAGGGGTCCGCCTTTTTCAATGCATCGCACACAGCGTTGTGCTCGCGTGCGAAGAGGGTGTGCAGCAATCCCGGCCCTACCCACCAATTTTCTTGCATGCCGGTGATGTCGATGCCCTCGATCTCGCTTGCGAGTAATCGTCCACCAGCATCGACCTTGATCTTACCGTCGACGAAACTGCGAACGTAGCTCTGCTTTTCCGCACCGCTGCCATAGATTTGAGAACCGTCCCACCAATGTGTTTCAGCGTTCGCGAAGACCGGAGCAGGGCAGCCATCACGCACCTCGCCGTGCAGTGGGATAGTTTCGCGGATTCGCATGGGGTTCTCGGGAAAGTCGTCTCCCGACTGCAGCGGAATGTCGATGGTTCGTTCGGCGACGCCGTCGCCGTGGAAAAACCAGTTGTGGTTCTCGAATTGCAGCCATGCCGCGGCCAGCGCATTGATGATGCCCGCAGGCTTGAAGGTGTCGCGTGCCATGAGAGTACGACTGATCACCCGCGGGTCGGGCTTCAGCAGTCGCTTTTTGTCCACAACGGTCTTTTCCAACGGCACGTTGCGTCCGAATCCGGATGCCTGAGCACCCATCATCGGGCACCCTAGATCGTTCCAGGAGCCATCGGGAGTGCGGGCATTCGTAACCTGCGGAGTAGCCTCGCCGTCCTCCGCGTCGGGGCGAACATCTGGGCCTTCGAATAGATTTTTTTCTCTGAGGTCATTGCGTAACTTGGACAGGCTGACAATTTGTAGAGTGAGTGAGGGATTTTCGTACCATTGCATGTTCGTTGCATTCTTTCGCTGCGTAGTTGATGAGCGGTGTGATCTAAGTTGGCTAGGTACGCAGAGCGAAGAAGCCGATCTTCGAGTAGCTGCCCGTTGGTAGCCGAAACAGAATCTTTCCCAGGTAGGTTCCCGGGACAATCTCGACAAGTTCGTCGCGGATACTGCGGATAATCAGCGCCGGATTGGATTCGACATCGGCGTAGTCGATGACCAACACTTCGCGATCCGGGTCGTCTTTGCCGGCTTCCACATAAGTCTTGAAGTCGAACGCAGACTTTCCCTGCCCCGACTCGGTCATCGAGTAGAACGGCCAGATGAGCTTGGACACCACTGCTGAGCTGTCGGTCATCCGGTTGTTTCCGGTCGAACCTGCGGCGTCGAACCGCTTCCCCTGCCACGGCATCCATGAGTTGACAAGCATTTTCACTGCAGCGTCCGTGGCGACGTTGGTGGTGGTGGTCACCAAAATACCGTCGGTTGGACCGTCCAGATCGCGTACCGGTGTGCCGAGTCGAAAGAGCTCGTTGAGGAGCTCGTCGGCGAGAACTTTGTCGGCTTCGGCAAGTTTTTGCAGTTCTAGAATTTTTTGCCAGGCACTGCGTTGAGCTGTGATTTCATCAGCGCTGCTGAGCGTACGCAGCGCAGACACAACTTGGGACAGCGATTCGGATGCTGCAGCAGACATTGGTCATCTCTCATCGACGTGGGTGATGCTAGAACCAAACTAGGTCCGAACGCAGCGTGCAATTCTCACAATGAGCTGTGGATTCAGACAAGATCGCGGGTTTTTGATTGTGTTTGGCAACAATGTGCCTACGGGGCGACTCGGGCGCTCGTACTGTGACTGCCGTGGAAGATCTGATGGCGACGCTGGCCAACACACTGCTCGACAGAGTAGACAAGTACGGCGTGGCGATGGCGGACGTGATCCGTGAGCAACTTCCCGCGTATCGGAATCAGCGGTATGTCTCGTTGACCGACCTGCGAGCCAGCTGCACTGCCAACCTTCGCTACGTGTTCGAGGCGCTTGCTCATCGCACTCCTGCAGACCCCACGGTCGCATCCGCAACAGGCACTCAGCGAGCGCAGGCCGGGATTCCCTTGACGACCGTGACGGCGGCCTACCGTCTATGTTTTCGCTACCTATGGGAACGCATTGTGTCCGAGGCGAGGGTCATGGGCATTCCGCCCGAGACGCTGCTAGAAATTACCGCTGAGGTAGTGGTAGCCCATGACCTCTTCACCCACGAAATGACGGCCGCGTACAACCGGAGCCTCACCGCTCTGCTCGTCCGACAAGAGACAGAGCGATCTGCTCTTGTAGCGGCACTACTCGCCGGGACAATCTCCAACCGCACGGTCCTGTGGGAAGCGGCCGACCTACTTGGATTGCCGATCAGTGGGCCGTATGTCGTGATAGCCGCAGAACTTCCTGGCACCGGCAGAGTCGGTGTCGATGACATCTCCAACTCGCTCGCGCGAGCGCATATGCACGCGGCATGGCGCCTGTTGCCCGACCTGCACGTGGCGATAATCGCACTGCCCAGTTCGGTCCCCTCCACAGTCTCGTTGTCGCTCCTCGTCGAAGTGCTCGGTGCACACGCACACGGCCGCGTCGGGGTGAGCCCGGTCGTCGACGACCTGACACAGGCCGGTCAGGCGCTCGAACTGGCCCGGTTGACGATCGCCAGCAGCCGACCGGACAAGCACATTGTGCTTTTCGAAGAAAATCCAGTCGGCATCGCCGCTGTGAGCGCGCCCGCGGTCATGCAACGGGTAGCCGTCAATGTGCTCGGCCCGCTGGGTTCGCTACCGGAGGAGGAACGCAAAGTTCTGTTGGAGACACTGAAAGTGTGGATTGATGCCGGCGGATCGACCACTAAAACAGCCGATCGCATGTATTGCCATCCCAACACCATTCGTTATCGACTGCGACGAATCGAGGAGCGTACAGGCAGATATCTCAACCGTCCCACCGACGTCGCCGCAGTCTGCCTGGCAATGCAGGTAGAACTCAGCACCCCGTCCCGAGATGAATCCAGCGTTCCTGCGAGCCGACGTCCCGACTACCCCGCCATAGGTACGGATGGCGCACAACAACCTTGAGACCGCATTCTCACGACGTCACTGGCCAGAAGGATAGGGCTGCCTCGCAGCCGACTGTCCTCGAAACGAAGGAGAAGGACATGGTCAATTCGCTAGGTGAACCGCTCATGACGGACTTTCTCGATATCAGCAAGGAGTTCGGCGAGCAGGAGCGCGACTACCTCAGGCGCGCGCGTACGTTCGTCCGTGACGAGGTGCTACCGGTAATTAACGACTACTGGGAGCGAGCCGACTTTCCCATCGATCTCGCCCGGCGTATGGGACAACTAGGATTCGTCGGCGACGGCATCGACTATCCCGGAGTTCCGGCAATGAGTGCCGCGTCCGCTGGCTTGCTCGCCATGGAGATATCGCGCGGCGACGGAAGCTTGGCAACCTTCGCCGGCGTACAGGGCGGCCTAGCAATGCAATCGATAGCTCTGCTCGGATCCGAGGAACACAAAAAGCGTTGGTTGCCACCATTAGCGCGCGTAGACGAGATCGGCGCCTTCGCACTCACAGAACCTGATCACGGCTCCGACTCCCTACTTCTCGAGACCACCGCGGTCCGCCGCGGTAACGACTACATACTGAACGGCAAGAAGCGCTGGATCGGCAACGGCACCGTGGCCGACGTCATCGTTGTCTGGGCACGCGGCGACGACGGCCAGGTCGGCGGCTACCTCGTCGAAAAAGGCACACCCGGATACGACGCGCACGTGATAACTGGCAAAGCGTCGGTTCGATCGGTATGGCAGGCCGAGATAGATCTTGTCGATGTCCGGATCCCAGTGGACGCGAAACTGCCACACGCACACAGTTTCAAGGACACAGGCCGAGTACTGGCGGGGACTCGAAGCCAGTGTGCTTTCAGCGCACTCGGACATGCAGTCGCGGCATACGATGCCGCACTGACCTACGCCAGCAATCGCAGGCAATTCGGGAAACGACTGATCGAATTTCAGATCGTGCAGGTGCGGCTCGTCAAAATGCTTCAGGAAATCGTCGGTATGCAGCTGTATTGCATGCGGATCGCCCAGCTACAAACCGGGGAAGCGCTAGGTGACACCGTCGCATCGCTCGCCAAACTCAACAACACCTCCAAAGCTCGACAGATAATTCTCGACGCGCGAGACATGTTGGGAGGCAACGGCATACTGTTGGAAAATCATGTCATGCGCCACCTGGTCGACATCGAAGCGCTACACACATACGAGGGAACCGAAACCATCCAGACACTGCTCGTCGGGCGCAAGATCACCAAGGTGGGTGCCTTCGTGTGACGTCACCATCGCGCAAGATCACGGTGTGGATCGGATTGGCGCCGAGAACATCAGTTAATCCCGCATTGATAGGCAGGCTATCGCTAAATCGGTGACTGCTATGCGACCCAAAACTCGCTACGCAGTCGGATTTGGTGCCAAACCAATGATTGCGATGCACACGATTCTTCCGGACCGCACCTTCGACGTGTTCATCCAGCGCGCCACCCAAGGGCTAGTAGCCGTGGTGACGCATCAGCTTATGATCGAGCCACCACTGCACCGCGCAATGGCGCGGCAGTTCTGTCGCCTGCGAACAGGTCCCGCGTTCGCGTACGGCTCGACGCGATCGCACGCTATCTGCAAGATATCGCGACCGACATGATCGAGGCATCGCCGTTCTATGACTCGGACCCCTTCTGAATCCTGCGCCGCACGATCATCGACGTCGTCTCACCGATCAGCTGGCGGCCAGTAGCCAACGGTGAACCTCATCGACCAGGAGCTACACCACATCCGCCGGAAATGTGGCGATAGTCGGCATTTATGTCACCATTTCGATTATCGGCACGTCAAATATGTTGTTGTGCAACGTATTTGATATTCAAACAGGCGGTCTCACCGGTCGAACAACTGCAGTTGCTGCAGATCGTCGAGCCGGTTCGGCCGGGTGAGATCGCCTGAGCGAGGATCGCTTCGAGGTCGCTGCAGCGACCCTGACGTCCTCGTGGCTTGCTCCAGCAGCTAGTGCCGCCTGGATATCGTGGGCCGCGTCCAGTCCGAGGTGTCCAGCGACGGCGATGCGGGTCAACAGGTGGCGACGTAGATGCACTCGGCCGTCGGAAGAGCCGCGGTTCTGCCACATCGCGTGCCAGTATGCCGTTCCGGCGGTCGGAGTTTTGAGAATTCGTTCGGCTGCGCGATCGAGCAAGGCATCGATCTGCTCGCGCAGGATCTCAGCCGCATCCGAAACTTCGGTTCTGTTTCGGAGTACTTCGATGGGCATCGGCACGGTTCGCACTTGCGCACGATATCGGCCACCACCGACGTTCCCTCATTTCGCCACTGTGAGTCTCAATGAGGTTGTCAAGATGCTCGTGGCAGTCCGGGTTGGTAGCTGGTGTTGTCACGTTGCATGGCCCACAGGACGTTGAGGCGTCGACGCGCTAGGCAGAGGACTGCCTGGGAATGTCGTTTGCCCTGAGATCGCTTGCGGTCGTAATACGTGCGGGACTCCGGGCTGTTCTTTATGGCGTTGTTGGCAGCCAGATAGAAGACGCGCAACAGTCGCCGGTCGTAACGTCGGGGCCGTTTGAGATTGCCGCTGATGCGCCCGGAGTCGTGCGGTACGGGCGCCAGCCCAGCGATTCCGGCAAGCCGGTCGGCGGTGGTGAATGAGGCCAAGTCGCCGTTGGTCGCGGCGACTAGTTCGGCGCCCAGCAGCGACCCGAAGCCGGGCATGCTGGTGATGATGGCAGCGAGCCGGTGCCGCTGAAAGGTCGTTTCGATCATGGCGTCGACGTCGGCGAGCTCGGCGTTGAGGTTCAGCACCGTTTGGGCCAGTCGGGCCACCACCGACGCGGCGACGGCCTGCCCGATGACCGTCGCGCGTTGGGCCTGGGCGGCATCGAGCGCGCGGACCGCAATGTCGCCGGCGTTGTAGGCGTGACGATCCCGCAACCATCGCTCGAGTCGTGCTGCGCCCATCCGGCGTAAGCCCTCCGGCGTCTGGTACCCGGTCAGCAGGATCAGTGCGGCCTTGCGGTGCGCGAGATCGAAAGCTCGTTCCAGGGCTGGGAAATACTCCAGTAGCTGCGCCCGTAGACGGTTGATGGACCGGTTCCGATCGGAGGCGAGGTCAGTGCGGCGTGCGCACAGTATCCGGAGATCTGCGGCAATTCCGTCACGGTGACGGAATGGGTGAAGGTCTCGGCGCATCCGTGCCTGGTCGGCGATGATCGCAGCGTCCTTGGCATCTGTTTTACCGTCGCCGCGGTACGCCGCCGAGGCGTGGTGCACGACGCGGCCGGGGATGTAGAGCAGTTCCTGGTCGTCGTCGAGTAGCAGTGTGATCAGCAGCGCCGCACCGCCGGAGTTCAGATCGCTGGCCCATAGGACGGACTCGCCGCCGGCTAGGTTCTTGACCGTCCGGATCAGGTCGGTCAACGCTGTTTCATCGTTGGCGACCCGTTGCGACAAGACGCGCTGACCGTCGGCGTTGATGACCACGCAATGATGCGCAGCTTTGCCAGCGTCGACGCCGGCCCACAGGGTTGGTTGTGCCACATCTTCCTCCGTCGTAGTTCCGATGTTGGCCCTGCCGACGACCGTGCCGTCACGTCCTTACCTAGCGATCACGTCGCGTCTCTCAATTAGCGGTCGAGTCGTCGCAGAACGCACGGCGGCCACTCACAGTGAGCCATCCAGTGGCTGACGAAAGCCAAGCCATACCTGACGTTCCAGGGTCGCTGACAGCCTATGAAAAAGTGCTGCTCAGAACCCACAAATCATCGTAAGGACGAAGTGAGGTACGTGGGGGGGCACTGAGCGAAGGTGCTGATCGCTGGTCATCGGTCTATTCGCCTCGACGAGCATGATGCCGAGAACGACCGTACGTTCCGGTCGTTCTCGGCATCTCCGTTTGGGTGGTGCTGTGATCGATGCTTTCGCGCTATTGGTTTGCGCGTTGGCGCTCTTCGTCTACTTTGGCAGCCGCCCGTGCAGCGTCGGCTTCGGCTTCCTTTTTTGCCGCCTCGCGCTGATGCTCGGCTTTGTCCTGCTGCGCCTGACCTTCGCGGGTGAGGTCGTCTTGTCCGGTCAGGGCACCAGCTGCCTCTTTTGCCTTACCTTT
This sequence comes from Antrihabitans spumae, assembly GCF_043944905.1. Lineage (NCBI taxonomy): Bacteria > Bacillati > Actinomycetota > Actinomycetes > Mycobacteriales > Nocardiaceae > Antrihabitans > Antrihabitans spumae. The sequence continues at coordinate 3,748 of NZ_JBIMSN010000146.1, read as the reverse complement.
GACGTCTTCGACGACGCCTTTGATCGCTTCTGCCGGTCCGCTGTTCGAGTCGGTCATTTTCGTCCTTTGCTTGGAAACATCAACAACGGCCCATTCATACCCAGTCCGGTCGTACTGAAACGCTCAACTCTCTAACTTGCGAGAGAGTTGAGGCTGCGGTGGCCTGTGGATGTCAGTGTGCGGATCTGATGCCGTCCGTGTGGTTCACACGATGTCGGGACGGTTGGAGAACCGGGTCATGATCGCTTGTGCGCTGCGCACGGCCGCGGCGCGATCGTATGACACAACGTAGTCGAACTCTCTGTCCATGTCGTCGCTGTTGCGGTGTAGGTCGAGTGCGGAGAGCACGCTGCAAAAAGTGTGGTGCGAGGACAACGATCGTCCATTCGTGTACGAGGGGGTCCGCCGGATCCAATGGGGCATGGTAGATGCCAGAATTGATGGCTTCGGGCATGTCTACGCCGTATACACCCACATAGGACACTGTGTCGGCGAGGCTGCGCCAGCGGGCGGCCGTCGTCTCGGTGAAGTGCCGCGCGTGCTGAAACGTACCCAGCACTACAGTCTCCGGCCCGGAGGCGGCCGCTTGCGCTTCGAGTGTCGTGCTCATGGTTATCAACAATCGCTTGCGACTGCGGATCGTGCGCCGACCCGGCGACAACATCAGATAGGGAGTATCCGTGGTGGCTTCGACAGTCGCTGCTGTGTGGTTCCAGGTCGGAATCGGAGGAAATGGTGCGACGGGTTCGTCGGCTAGCTCCCCCAGCGAATCCACCGCTGGGAAGAGGCTTCCGACACCGAAGTCCGCACCCATGCCCATTGCCCGTCGACGCTGCGCCTCGCTGTCGATGCCGTCGGCAACTACGACTGCGTTGGTTCGTTCGACTTGAGCGGCGACTGCGTGCACAGTCCGCGCCGTCCCCGCATCGGGTTCGTGCTGTAAGAAGCGTGGGGTCGAGGATGATCACATCGGGTTCGAGGAGCGGCAACAGCGCCAATGCCTGCGGTCGACCCCCGACACCGTCGACGGCGACGATCTTGCCTCGCGACCGTGCGTGACGAACGGCATCGAGTGTGTCGGCAGGCCGTTCGATCAGTGTCGTATCGGCGATGACGAGCACGGCGTGGGTCAGGATCTCACTGTCGGAACGGTCGAGTCCAGCGACCGATGCCAGGTCAAGGGTGACCAGTGCAGGAAAGCCGGCCAAATCGAGGGAATTGGCATGCTCCCATTTCAACTTGTCGAGGTGGCGCTGTTGGCTCATCGCTCGCGCTGCAGCGCGCAACGCCTGCGCAGTGGCGAACGGTCCGTCCGGCATGCCCCGAAGTTGAACCTCCACGGCAACGAGGGTGTCGTTGTCCAGCCGCCGGATCGGTGCAAAACAAGGTCGCACGGGCACTCCTGCAGCGACGACGTCCGCCGTTGTGGTGATAGAGAACAGCACCCACTCAGTGTTTCATACCCCTACGAATGCCCGTTATCGTTTTGTTATCCGATGTGGGTGGTTTGCGATGTGGAAGATAACGATCCGTGACCTTCGGCGCCCACGATGAGTTCTGTCAGCGTCATCCGGTGGCCCGAGATGTCGTTCGGGTCACGCCTTTGTTACTGGAGGTTTCCATGCCGGTTGCTGCGCACACCGAAGTCCACGTCGGCGATGTGGGTGTTGTTTCAGGCGGGCTGTCCGCCTCGATTACAAGTCACGCTCAGGCGGTTGCCGTTCATGCGTGCGGAGAAATAGATTCCGTCAACGTCGAGGCGTGGGCGGATCTGGTGGCGGGCGCAGCCAGTCGTGCCGCGTGCCGCGGCGACCGCGCGACGCTCGTGATCGACCTGGAGCGCGTCTCGTTCATGTCGGTGCGGGCTCTCTGCGTCCTCGGTGACGCGGCGGCGACGTTCGGTGCAGCACCGACGGTCATTGCCGATGGAGCGATTGCTCGCCATCTCCAGCTCGTGTTTGAGGCGGAAGTTATGACCGTCGTGTCACCCGCGGACTGCATTTTCGGTGATAGAAGGCTGCCGGCGCGGATCAATGCGCAGAGTCCGGACTGTAGCTTGGCCGAGCCTGCCTAGGTGTTGAGCTCAGAGTGCGTAGGCGTACAGCGATCTAAACTCGCTGGCACCGTCTTGTGATGCGGATCAGGACTAGATCTCTCGGTCGTGACTGTCGGAGAGTGCGGCATCCAACGTGGGGTAGATGGCTAGGGTGCGGTCCAGGCCGAGCAACGTCATCGGTCGACTGGTGGCGCGGCCATCAGCAACCACCGCGAGCCGTGTCGATGCGGACTGATGGGCATGCAAGAGCATCGTCATCCCGACGGCGGAAAGAAATTCCACTGCACTGAGATCGATCACCACACGCGGAGGACCGGGCGCCATCGCACGCTCAATTGCTTCGGACAGCACGGGTGCGGTGACCAAGTCGATGGTCCCCGCGACTCTCACCACCGTGGCATTACGTGTAGAAACCGTGACATCTACGTCGACGGATATGTCCAGATTCGAACCCATGACGCTCCCAGAAATCGCACACGCCCTATCCTGCGTCGCCAAGGCGGGCAGAGTTTTATGTCGGCTGTGTGCTCAACCGGAACGCGGGTAACCTACCTAACTCGGGTGACACATATCGGGTCAAAGAGCAGGAGGCGATGGGGTATCGCCATTATCGTCGAACGCTCGAATTTCTGATGGCGTCGCAGAGGATCTTGGGAGATGGCTGACAGCGATCGACAACACCGCTACGACCTGCTGGAACTGATCATCTACCCTGCAGATATATAGATAGTCTGGCAACGTTTCGGGGACTCGGTGTGCGCATCCACGCTTGGTGAGCGAGGTGCTGGAACACTGGCGTGAATTCGATCGGCACGCTGACCGCACGGCGGCGTTGGATGCCGCGCTCGCGAGTTTTTTCGTCCCCCGATCGTGGATCGCGTTCGGGGAAATGGTCGGAAAGAAGTGTGTGTGAACTTCGATCAGGACAGATTTCGGGGCTTCGTATCGCGGCCATCTGCGGGGTCAGGGCCCGAAATTCCCGGTGGTTTTACAAAGGAGGAAGCTGATCTCGCTGAAACGAAAGAAGCCAAGCGAGCGTTGTCTCGTGCCGCACCGGGTTGCCAAGAATATTGGCCTTCACCCCATCAGGTGTGCGGAGCGATCAGAGACAAGTACAACAGCCTCGGCGGTCCGAACAGCTTCCTACTCTGGCCAACTTCGGTCGAGATTCGCAATCCCGACAATGTTGGCGTCCGACAGACCTTTAACAACGGGCCCATCTACTGGCACCCCAACGCTGGAGCGCATCCAGTGGCGAACCACTTCTTCGCAGCCTGGCAACGCAACGGCTGGGAAGGGGGAGTGCTCAAATACCCAACCACAGATGAAATACCAAGCGCCAATGGTGGCCGCCGACAAGAGTTCCAGGGTGGTGCGATCTACTGGCGAATCAATGAGGCGTACTACGTCAGTGGTGCTATCCGTGCAAAGTGGAACGCGCTGGGAGCGGAGGGGGGACCCTTGGGCTACCCCACATCGGACGAGCTTTCCGTCAATAAATACGCAGGGAGGTTTAACAACGGGCCCTGACCCCGGATATTGGACACGGTAATTTCTGGTTACGCTGAATCGCCCCGGGTTTGATGCACACCCAGTTATTTGATTCCAGCCTGCTGGCGGGTGCGTTGTACATAGGGCCTTGACCCCGGATGTTGGACACGGCGATATCTGGTTACGCGGCCAGGTTGAGGT
>NZ_JBIMSN010000145.1:0-55135 GCF_043944905.1 Antrihabitans spumae | reverse complement strand
ACGCGGCTCCGCCGCGTGCTGACGCCGACGCCAACAGTTCCATTCACGTAGCAGACTCACGAACCGCCTGGGGCCTCAGGATGCTCCAGGCGTCACGCGTCGGCGGCACAGGCGCTGTGATGTCGCCCGCGCGGGACGATCATCGGCGTTCCCGCAACCGGGTCGGGGACCACTTCGCAGTCGAGACCGAACACATCCTTGATCACCACTGCCGTCGCGACCTCCGCCGGCGGACCCTCGGCAACGATCGCGCCTGCCTTCATCGCGACGACGTGGTCGGCGTAGCGGAAAGCAAGGTTCAAGTCGTGCAGAACGAGGACGACCGTCGTGCCGGATTCTCGGTTGAGATCGATCATCAGGTCGAGTAGTTCGATCTGATTGCTGATGTCGAGAAACGTGGTCGGCTCGTCGAGCAGCAGTAGGTCGGTCTCCTGGGCGAGGACCATCGCGATCCACACCCGTTGCCGCTGACCACCCGAGAGGTCTGAGATCCTGCGGTCGATCAGGTCACCGGTCCCGGTGGCTTCGAAGGCGCGAACCAGTGCGGCTTCGTCGGCCGAGTTCCATTTCCGGAACCATCCCTGGTGTGGATAGCGGCCGCGACCGACCAGGTCGCCGACCGTGATCCCGTCGGGTGCGACCGGGGATTGCGGCAGCAGGCCGAGCAGTTTGGCGACCTCGATACTGCGCATGTCCTGAACCGACCGCCCGTCGAGCAGGACGGTCCCGTCGCGCGGCGGGAGCAAGCGTGCCAAGCCGCGCAAGAGTGTGGACTTGCCACATGCGTTCGCGCCGACGATGACGGTGATGCGTCCGTCCGGTATCCGGACGTCGAGGTTACAGACGATGTCGGTCGCGCCGTAGCCGAGGGTGAGGTCCCCGGCGCGCAGGTCGTGGCCGTGTGCTCGCGTGCCCGTTTTCATCCGCCACGTCCTTCTCTGTTCGTCGTGGCGATCAACCACAACAGGTACGGCGCTCCGACCGCGCCGGTGATTGCGCCCGTCGGCAATTCGGTGGGTAGCAGGTGGCGGCACACGAGGTCGGTCGCGAGAACGATGATGGCGCCGACCAATGCTGCGCCGATGATCGAACCCCTGGCAGGTCCGAGCAACGCTCTGGCGATCGGTCCCGCGATCAACGCGACGAACGCGAGCGGTCCAGCGACCGCAGTGGCGAACGCGACGAGAACGATCGCGATCAAGAGCAGAGCGAGCCGAGACTTCTCGACGCTTAGGCCGAGAGCTCGTGCTGTGTCGTCGCCGAGTTCGAGTGTGCGCAGTTGCCGATCGAGGACGAGTGCCGCAGGCACCAGAACGAGCAGTGCGATCACCAACCACTGCAGCGATCGGTCGCTCCCCTGCCCGATCGAGCCTGCGAGCCAGTGCATCGACTCCTGCGCGTCCGAGATTCGTGCGCGAGCGACCGTGAAATAGACGATCGCAAGCATAAATTCCGAGACCCCGATACCGATGAGAATGAATCGATAGCCGGTGATGCCGTCGCGCCACGCCAGGATGTAGATCAACAGCGAGCTGACGAGCGCTCCGCCGAAGGCCAGCGCCGAGATTGCCAGTCCACCCAAGTGCAGCAACACAATTCCGACGACCGCGGCCAAGCTTGCGCCCGCAGACACGCCGACGAAATCGGGTGAGGCGAGAGTATTGCCGAGCAGCTGTTGGAACACCGTGCCCGAGACACCGAGCGCCAACCCGACACAGAGTGCGGCAAGTGAATGTGGCAGCCGAATGTCGCGGACGATGAAGTCGATACTGGGTTCGTCGACGAGATGCAGGACCGATCGGATCACGTCGGGCGCAGACAAAAGTGAGCTGCCGAGCATTATGGAGGCCACGAAGAGTACGACCGTCAGCGCCGCGAAGCTGCCGAGGACGACGGACTTGCGCCGGGTCCGCGCTCGTCGATCACCGCGGACCGCAGCGACCACGTCGGCCGTCACAGCTCCGCCAGGTTCTTGTAGCGAACGAGCAGAACGAACGCGGGCGCTCCGAGCACGCCGAGCACGATCCCGACCTCCAGCTCCGAGTCGGTCGGCATGACCAGACGGCCGACGATATCGGCGGCAAGGAAGACGAGTGGCGTGAGCACGATGCAGTAGGCAAGGATCCAGCGATAGTTCGGTCCGCAGATCATTCGTGCAAGGTGCGGCACGACGAGTCCGATGAACACGATGGGTCCGCAGGCCGCGGTTCCTGCCCCGCACAGCAGGATGACCGCTACGAAGACGACCGCTCGGGTTCGGCCGACGTTCTGGCCGAGCGCGCGAGCGGTGTCGTCGCCGAGCGCCAAACCGTTCAGTGCTTTGGCCGCCCCGAGGGCGAGCACGATACCGACCGCGATGAACGGCAGCACCTGCCAGAACACCGGCATGTACCGACCGGCCAGCGACCCGACCTGCCAGAAGCGCAGCTGATTCAGCGCACGCACGTCGGACATGATCACGGCGGTCGTCACAGAGGTGAGCGCGGCCGTGACCGCGGCGCCCGCGAGAGCTAGCTTGACGGGCGTTGCGCCTTCCCGCCCGAACGAGGCGACCGAGTAGACGACGACGGTCGCGATGCCGGCGCCGACGAAGGCCAGCCAGACGTAGCCGCCGACGGACTCGATCCCGAATGCCGTGATGCCGAGGACGACCGCGGCAGCGGCGCCCGCGTTGATCCCCATGATTCCGGGGTCGGCGAGCGGATTGCGCGTCACACCCTGCAGCAACGCACCGCTGAGGCCGAGCGCTGCACCGACGAGCAGACCGAGCAGGGTCCTCGGCACCCGCATGTGCCGGACCACCGTTTCCGGCGTCGACGACGGATCGAAGTTCGTGAACGCATCGATCACCGTCGACAGGTCGACCGCGCGTGAACCGAGCACCAGACTCGCAAGCGACATCACGGCAAGCGCAACGATCGCGAGGACCAGGCCCGACGCAAGAGCGCGATCGTCCCTCGACGCCGGCTTCCGAGTCGCGGTGAGGGTTGCGGTGGGTGTCGAACTCACCCGACCAGGTCGGCGTTCGCCGACTGCACTGCCTTGGTGAGCTGTTCCAGCTGCGTCGCGTAGTCGGAGTAGGTGTGCAACCAGTACGCGGGCCAAGGCACGACCGCGTCTGCCTTGGCTGCCGCGACGCTGGTCCACGACGGCTGCTTCTTCGCGTCGTCGAGGTTGGCAGGGTAGGAGCGGTCGTCGATCAGGAGCAGGTCGGGCTGGTATCGGTCGGCATTCTCCCAGCTCAGCGTCTCCCAGTACGGGAAGCCCTCGTCCGGCCGCTCGGGATCGACGACGTTGAGCCCCCAGCTCTGAAAGTCGAGCAATTCGGGTGCGTACTTCGGCACCGCGACGGCGAGTCCGTCGGTGGTCGGTGACACGGCAAGGGCGGTGAGGCCCGGCTTGGCCGCGGTTGCCTGCGTGAAGTTGCTGCGAGCGGTCTCGAACCGTTGTTTGTTCGCCGCAACGGTCGGATCGTCGAGTTTGCCGCCGAGACTTGCCGCGAGCTTCTCGTAGCCTTCGATCAGCTCGACGATCGAGTCACCCTGGCTCGGTCCCACGACGGGTGCCAGGTCAGCGAGCTTCTTGCTTTCCTCCTGCACGCCGGCCTCGAAGCCGGAGTGCGCGTTCTCGACGGGCCACCAGTCGCCGACGATCAGGTCGGGCCGCAACGACGCCGCCTTCTCGACGTCGATCTCGCCGAATGTTTCGCCGAGTATCTCGACGCCGGAGAGGTCGAGGTCTTTCGTTCCTGGGTCGGTTGTCACGTCGGAATCGGCCCACACCGCGATCGGCTTGATTCCGAACGACATCAGCGCTGCCGCGGCATAGGCGTGCGCGATGATTCGCTTCGGTGTGTGATCGACCTCGACAGTCTCTCCCGATCCGTCGACGAAGCTCCACGGTCCGGAGGTGTCGTCAGCGCTCGACGACGAATCGGATGAGCACGCGCCGCTGAACGACAGTGCAAGTAGTGCCGCAACCAGCACCGACAGGCGGCGCACGGCTGGATTCGAGTGTGGCTTCACGGCTGGGTCCGTTCGAAAAAAGGTGAATGAGACAAGCAGGCAGGCGAACAATAGATAGGCAAGCCTAACCATATCTACGCGGTGGTTGGCAACTTCGGCGACGGGCGTCCGCGATAGCCTCTGCCACGAGGTCGGCCCAGCTGGTCGGCGATCGACGACGGGAGCGCAACCCATGCTCGAAGTAGTGCGAGAAGGTCCGATTCTGCACGTGTGGCTGAACCGGCCTGCGAAGCTGAATGCCCTCGACGACGACGCACTCACCGAACTCGCGGACGTGTTCACGGGTCTGCAGCGCAGCTTCGATGTGAAAGTCGTCGTACTCGGCGGTCGGGGTCGGTCGTTCTGCGCGGGCGCGGATCTGGGCAACCTTCCCGGCGTTTCCGGCATCGGCGAGCGGGAACGCCGGTGGCACGGCCAGGTCGGCTACCGGGCGTGCCAAGCCATTGCCGACTGCGACGTCGTAACGGTGGCGCGGTTGCACGGCCATGTGCTCGGCGGCGGACTCGCTCTGGCATTGGCCTGCGACTTCCGAATAGCGACCGACGACGCGTCCTTCGGCCTGCCCGAGGTTCAGATCGGACTCCCATTGACCTGGGGTACCGTTCCGCGACTCGTGACCGAGATCGGCGCAGCGCGCGCACGTGATCTCGTGATGTTGGGTACCCGAATCGATACGGCGACCGCCGAGCACTACGGGATGGTTCATCGGTCGACACCTGCCGACGGCATCGACGACGCTGTGCGGGCTGTGGCCGACCGAATCGTCGCCACCCCCGAATACGCATTGCACACGACCAAATCGCAGTTTCAGGCCTACGCCCGACCCCTCGGCGACCCGACCTACAGCGACGGTGACGCGTTCATTGCGGGGGCAGCGTTTCGGGACGTCCCGCACAGGGCATCTCCCCACACATGACAACAAAACCGGACCAATCCGACACCGGCCCTGCCAACGCTGACGACGACGTCGTAAGCGACCCAGCAGACGGTTCGGCTACAGATTGGTCCGACGAGGGTGGAGCAACCAAGGAAGGTCCTGCGACGGACGCCGAATCCGACTGACACCACGCGTGGTGGTTCCCCTCACATCCGGGTTTCGTTTGCTCTCCACAGGGAATCCGCACTACAAGACATTCGACCGCGGCGGTATTCGATGCAACGGAGGATCACTCGATGGAGGAGAACTCGATGCAAGAAGACAACACGGGAGTACACGCCGACGAAGACCGGACCACCCGTAGCCACGCGGGCGAAGGAATCGAAGACGCTCGCAACTTTCCCGGCTACGCGCTGGTGCTGGCAGGACTTGCCTGCCTCGCCCTCGCGTTGACGGCAGCGGGATACGGGTTCAGCGGCTGGGCTCTGATTCTCGGCGTAGCCTGCTTCGTCGCACTGGCTGGAGGCTTCGCCTGGGTGACCCTCGAGCACAGGCGTGTCAAGAACAACGAGGGTAAGAACCTGACCGACCAGGCCGGGCACTGACCCCAGCTCTACCGTCTGGACAACCTGCGGTCCGCCCGCTTGGCTTGACCTCCTATGGTCACGCAACGAAGCCGGTATCGACGCCGCACCCACTCTCGGAGCTGTGCAGTCGCAGGCATTCTCGCCGTTCTGCTCTCCGTGTTCGTCCCGTTCCAGGCAGGCGCTGAGCCGACCTCGGCTGGCTACACCTGGACCGAGGACTACCTCACGACACCTGACGGCGAGCGCATCCACGTAGACGTGTTGCGCCCGGCCGGGCTTGCACCCGATGTGAAGACTCCGGTGATTCTGACCGCCAGTCCGTATCGATCACATCTGATGTATCTGTCGGTTCCGCTGGTGCACCGTGGACCGTCGTTGGAGAACATTCCCATCGAGCTGTTCATGGAGCGCGGCTACACCTACGTCATCGCCGACCTCCGTGGTTACGGCGGTTCGACCGGGTGTCCCGACTGGGGTGGTCCGGGTGAGCGGACGGACGTCAAGAGCGCGGTCGAGTGGGCGGCTGTGCAGCCGTGGTCGACCGGCAAGGTCGGCATGTACGGCATTTCCTACGAGGGCTGGACCGGCCTGATGGGCATTGCCGAACAGCCGAAAGGCCTTGCCGCCGTCGCGGCTTTCGAGCCCGTTCCCGATCCGTACGCCTACATCTATATGCAGGGCGTCTCGTGGAACTTCACAGCCAAGCCCGTGCTCGACGTTCCGATCCTGCCTGGTGAACTTGTGATCGGCACCGAGCATGTCGCCATATCGCAGACACCGGGCAGGCCCGACGACACCCCCGAGTACCGCGCCGCCGCATCGAGCACGCCACAGAGTTGCTACGGCACCTACGTGGACAACATGCGAAACAACGATCCGAATACGCCGTACTGGCAGGACCGAAACCTCGTCGATCGGCTCCGAGGCGCCACCACTCCCCTGTTCCTGCAACAGGGTTTCGTCGATCTGAACACCCGGGCCGACCGCATCTTCGAACTGTGGAACGGCCTCGGCAATGCCGATCACCGGGCCTGGTTCGGCCAGATCGGCCATCGCACCTGCCTTACCGACTGCCGACCGACCTTCGCCGAAGAAATGCTCACCTTCTTCGACAAACACGTTGCAGGCAAGGATGTTTCGGTCCCCGGACCGAAGATCACCGTCGGCCAGTTCGACGGCCGCTGGCGCTCGGAGACGCAGTGGCCACCTGCCGACGCCGCGCGGGTCCGCGCCGAACTTCGCACCGGAACCTACGTCGATCGCGGTTTCGTCAGAGCGCCGGACCGTGAAATCTGGTCTGTCACCGAGCCTCTCACGCAGCCCGCGCATCTTTCCGGCACCGCCTCCATGACAGCGCAGGCACGCGGGCCCGCAAACGCGAGTCTTGCGGCGGTGGTCTACGACGTCGCACCGAACGGTGCCGCGACGGTGATCACCTTCGGCATCTCACTTCTCGGTCCGGACGGCCGCATGAATCTGCGTCTGGTCGGGCAGGACTGGCCGATCCGCGCCGGCCATCGGATTGCCGTCAAACTCACCGACACCGTCGAAGACATGTGGACACGTGCACCGACCGGCGCGACGGTGACGGTCGAGCAGGCGACGATCGAGCTGCCGCTGCTCATCCGCGAGCGCCGACCCGACCTCGAAGGCGGACCGACCGCGGGTATCGAGAAGAGGTACCGCGAGATGACCACTACCCTGGAGCCGCAGACGATCGCGAACGCGGTCATACCGTTGCAGTTGCCGAACAGGACCGATAACTAGTGGCACCAGCGCTCGATCATCTCCTCCTCGCAGTACGAGACCTCGAGCGCACAGCACGGGAATTCCGGGCGGCAGGCATCGACGTCGTCGCAGGCAGCGCACCCGGCCTGCCACATTCCGGGGTACCGACGGCAGGGGCGAGGATCCCCTGCCGAAACGGGGTCGCCATCGACCTGCTGTCCTATGGCGTCAGCCCGTACGGCCAGGCGGTGCGCTTGCTCGCGAAGACGCCGGCGTGGGGCCCACTGCGCAGTCGCGGATCGGCAGTCGAGCGCTACATCGGCGACGGTCTCGCGACGACCGAAGGACTGATCGGGATGTCGATTCGTGTCGACGATCTCGCCGCAACAGTCCGAGCGTTGCGAGACGCGGGGTTCGACGTCGACGACCCCGTCGACTTCACCCGGACCGATGCGACAGGCGCCGAAAGCGGGTGGCGAGTTGCATCCCCGAACGATCCCACGTTGCCCATCCTTGTCGAGCCCATCCTTGTCGAGCAACTGATTCCGAGCGCAGCTGCACAGGAATCCGGGATCGACATCGACTGGATCGCGGTCCGTACCGACGACACCGATCGCACCGCGACCGGCTACCGCGTAGTCCTCGGCGAACCCGATGCCGACGGCTCGTGGCAGCTCGGACCCGTCGCGATCCGCCTGGACGGCGGTGGTCGCTCTCCCGGGTTGCCGAAGCTTCGAGCCTGCCTCGGAGCGACACCGCTGCCCCGATCCGGGTCGTCACTCGGCCTTGTCGATGCGTTCAACACCCTCGACAGCCACAGCGCGGCATCGATCGATCGACTGGCACAGGCGCTGCGATTGCAGACCGTGTCCTACGAGGACCCGACGCGGATCGACGACAGCCAGTTCGTCCAACTCGGCGAATTGCTCGAAACATCGTTTCCCAAAGCACATTCCGAACTCACCGTCGAAAAGTTCGGGCACAGTCGGCTGTATACGTGGCCAGGCACCGACCCGAAGCGGGTCGCCGGTTTGTTCCTCGCCCACATGGACGTCGTGCCCGTCGACGACCCCGATCGGTGGACGCATCCACCTTTCAGCGGCGTCGTCGACGACGAATTCGTCTGGGGTCGTGGCGCAATCGACGACAAGAGCCGGGTACTCGCGCTGCTGGAGGCGATCGAGGGTGCGTTGACCGACGGCGTTCGACCGACGGGGACGCTCTATTTCGCTTTCGGTCACGACGAAGAGATCGGTGGCGAGAACGGTGCCTGCGTGATCGCTCGCGAATTGCTCGAGCGCGGCGTGCGTGCCGAGATCCTGCTCGACGAAGGTGGCGTGGTCACGCGCGGTGTGGTCGACGGAATCGACCGTCCCGTGGCGTCGATCATGCTCGGCGAGAAAGGTTTCGCGACGGTCCGACTCTCGACGCGCGACCTCGGCGGTCATTCGTCCATGCCGCCCAAACATACTGCTGTCGGCCGAATTTCGCGTGCGGTCGTCGCGCTCGAAGACAACCCGATGCCGTTGCTGATGTCGCCGACCGTGCTCGACATGACAAAGCGGTTGGCGCCCTTCATGTCCGAGCCACGCCGTTCGCTACTTCGGTCCGCAGAGCGATTCAGTGGTGTCATCGCGCGGATCCTCACCGCTCGCCCGCAAACCGAGGCTCTCGTTCGCACTACAACCGCAGCGACCGTGATCAGAGGTGGTGTGAAGGCGAACGTCCTACCGCAGCACGCCGAGGCCCTCGTCAACTTCCGGATCCTGCCCGGCGAATCGGTGGCCGATGTCCTCGCCCACTGCCGCGCAACGATCGCCGACGACCGTGTCGACATCGAGTTGGCACCCGGCATGCTCGCCGAACCGTCACCGGTGTCACCGTCGGACGGCCCCGAATTCGCACTCGTCGCCGAGTCCGCCAGAAAAGTACTTCCCGACGTCGCGGTCACGACGGGATTGGTTCCCGGCGCAACGGACGCCCGACACTACAACGACGTCGCGGCTGTCCGATTCAACTTCGCCCCGATCATCCTCGAACAGGCCGACCTGGAGCGGATTCACGGTTCGGACGAACGTATCTCGCACGAGAACTATCAGCGGCTGATCGCATTCGACCGCATTCTCATCGAGCGGCTCTGACTCCGGCGAAGGGCGATCTGCGTCCCGACCGGAGCACGACTACGCTGGTCGATAGCCGGCCCCAACAGCGAGGAATCCCGTTGCCGTGGCGAATACTTCAGAGTCGACGATGTTCGACTGGCGTGACGACCCGACCGATTGCGACGCCGATGCGATCACCGCAGCACTCGCACCGATCACTGCCGACTACGACCTGGCATTCGGTGCACGGCGAGTACACACGGCGACCTATCTCGACACCGTCGACGGGCGGTTGGGCAGTCGTGGTCTGGTGCTCACCCACGAGCGCGGTACCGCCGACAACCTCGCGCTTCTCAGCCGCGAACAGGTTCTGACTGCCGTACTTCCTGAACAACCGCATTGGCCCGCGCGCATCGAACAACTCCACGAATCGCCGCTACGAGACGCACTTGCCGACGCGATGTGGATCCGCGCCGTCGGCCCGATCGCGCACGGACGGACGGTGTCCCGCGTTGTTGCCGTCCTCAATTCGGACGCGAAGACGGTTGTTCGGATCCACTGGACCGAAGTACATATCGACGGTCACGACGACACCGCTGTCGCACGGCTCGAGATCAAACCTCTGCTCGGCTATCAGCACGATGCGAACAACGTTGCCGACGCCCTACGCGCCGCGGAATCCTTCGACGTCGCCGACCGAGATTTCGTGGACACGCTGATCGCGGTCACTGCCCAACCGACCGCTCAACCACCGCCACCGATGACCGCCGACACCCCTGCAGCTGCGGCTGTAGCCACGGCACTGCACGGTTTCGCCGACGCCATCGCGGCCAACGTCGCCGGTGTCGTCGACGACGTCGACACCGAGTTCCTGCACGATCTTCGCGTCGCGGTCAGACGGACCCGGTCGATGCTCAAACTCGCGGGAGATGTTCTGCCCGACGGGCTGAAGGAACGCGTCGAACCCGATTTCCGGCTGCTCGGCGATCTGACGACGCCGACGCGCGACCTCGACGTCTACCTGCTCGACCTGCCGACCCTCGGCGATCATCTCCTCGTCGGCGAGCCGACGGACCTCGTACCGTTCGGCGAGCATCTACGCAGGCAACGTGAACTGGAACTCCGCAAACTGGTCCGAGTGTTGCGGTCGAAACGCTTCACCGATTTCCTCGCGACGTGGCGGGAGTCGCTCACCGCGGTAACCGCAGTCACAGTCACAGTCACCGCCGAAGCTACGGAATCGTCGACCCCGACCGCCGGAGCGCTTGCATCGCAACGAATCATGAAGACCTACAAGAAGGTTGTTCGGCTGGCGAAGGCGATCACACCCGACTCACATCACGACGAGGTGCACTCACTGCGCAAGCGCTGCAAAGAACTCCGCTACCTACTCGAGGTGTTCGGTCCGGTATGCGAACCCGAGGCACACAAGGCCACCGTCAAGGACCTGAAGAAGCTTCAGGACCTGCTCGGCGACTTCCAGGACGGTGAGATGCAAAGCGCCGGGCTGCGAGTCTTCGCCACCCAGATGCTGGAATCCCGCGAACCCACCGTCGCCGCGCCGCCTGCTGCCACTTTGCTTGCGATGGGCGAACTTTCCGCGCATTTCGCGCGCCAGCAGGCGAGTGCCCGCGCGGCTCTCACCGATCAGCTCGACCGATTTCTCGGTTCGAAAGCGCGCCACCGGATCGAGGCCATGCTGCCATGAGGGTGCTGCCATGAAGACCATCGCGTCGTACACGATCAAGGGCGGCGTCGGAAAGACGACAACAGCGGTCAACCTCGCCTACCTGAGTGTGCTGGACGGCAACCGAACTCTGCTGTGGGACTTGGATCCCCAAGGTGCCGCCACGTTCCTGTTCCGGGTGCAGCCTCATGTCAAGGGCGGCAGCGCGAAGCTGGTCCGCGGTAAGCAGTCGGTCGAATATGCCTTGAAGGCAACCGATTTCGAAGGGCTGGATCTCCTGCCCGCGGATTTCACCTACCGCAACATGGATATCGATCTGTCCCGCAGCGATCGCAAAGCAAAGCACTCGACGCGAGCGATCGCGGAGCTGCTGAAGGACCTGTCCGCGGACTACGACGTCGTCTTTCTCGACACGCCGCCGAGTCTGTCGCTGGTATCGGAGAACGTGCTGCACGCCGCCGATATCGTTGTGGTGCCCATCATTCCGACTGTGCTCGCTGCGAGGACCTTCGACCAGCTGACCGATTTCGTCGCAACGTTCGAAGGACGAAAGCCGATACTGCACGGCTTCTTTTCCATGGTCGACCGCCGAAAAGCCCTGCACCGCGAGATAGTTGCGACCTTGCCGAGCCAACGGTCCGGGGTGAGCGCAACCGCAATCCCCTCGCTGTCCGCGATCGAATTGATGTCGGTACATCGCGCGCCGCTACCGTCGTTCGCACCGAACAGCCCAGCGGCCAAGGCGTATCGCGCGCTTTGGGACGAGATCTCCGGACTGCTCTGAACTCTCAGCGCAGCCGGATGTCCGCGATGACAGCCATGTGGTCCGTCCCCTCGATGTGGACGGTGCGTAGCTCGTCCGCGTGCGCCCCGGCCAGCAGAATATGGTCGATACCGATGATCGGCGGGAAGCTCTTGTCCGACGGATACGTCCGCAGCATCCCCGCACCGACTTGGTCGGCCGAATCTTCGATGCCCGTGTCGAACAGCTTCCTGAACAGCGAATGATCCTGTGTCGCATTGAAATCAGCGCCGACGACGACGTGCTCCGTGCTGTCGGGCACGGCGTCGAGAATGTCCCTGATGCGCTCCATCTCCCCCGACCACGGTTGCGGACCACTCGGAAACGGCGGTACGGGGTGGAAAGCGAACACCGTGACCTCGTCACCGCTCGGCAGTGTCGCGCGAGCAGACACCTGATTCAAGATGAAGCCGTCGTGGTTCACCTGGTCGGACAGTGGGAAGCGACTGAAGATTCCGGTGCCCTCGGCGCCGATGTCGGCTTCGACGTAGCGATGGGGCAGAACTGCTGCGATCCCCGCCGCATCGAGCCGGGCAACACTGTCCGGCGTCAGCTCGTCGATCGTGAGAATGTCGACGTCGTTCGCCGTCACCTCGCGGACGACAGCAGCTGCGTCACCTTCGCCGAAGTAGATGTTGGACTGCATGATCGTCAATGCCTGCCCTGTGCCAGGGGTACCGCTCGCGACGTAGACCGGTAGTTGCGTCGCAACGGCTGCGCCGATCGCCAACACAGCCGCACCGACCCCGATCCAGTGCTTCGCAAGTGCAAGCAGCAGCAGGCCGAGCACCGCCGCGATCATGACGTACGGCGCAAACGATGCCAACAGCACAAAAAAGCGACGTGACGAATCCAGCCAGTGCAGCGCGACGCCGAACGCCCCGATTGCTACTGCGATCCAGCCGAGTCCGATCACGACGCGGCGCCCCCATCTGGTCCCCATGCCGTCCAGTATGCCGACGCGGCGGCTACTCCCCGCCGAACACCCGCTCCACCACGGCTTTTGCCCGTCGTGTCACGCGTAGGTAGTGGTCGAGGAACTCGCCGCCGTCCCGATACTCGGCCCCCGCGACGTGAGCGACCGCGGTCAGGAGTCGACCTGGCCCGGGAATCTGGTCGGTCGGCTTACCTCGCACAAGGACCAGAGCGTTGCGGGCCTTGGTCGCGGTCAGCCAGGCATCGCGAAGCAGGCTCACGTCGGCGGCACTGAGCAACTCGGCCGCCTCGATCGCCGTCAAGGTCTCCAGCGTCGACGTGTTGTGCAAGCTCGGCACCTCACGCGCGTGCTGCAGTTGGATCAACTGAACGGTCCACTCGATGTCGGCAAGACCACCGCGCCCGAGCTTGGTGTGCGTCGCTGGATCCGCGCCACGGGGTAGCCGTTCGGCGTCGACGCGTGCCTTCATCCGCCGGATCTCACGAACGGCGGTCGGCGATATCCCGCCTTCGGGGTATCTGATCTTGTCGATGACATGCAGGAACCGGATGCCGAGTTCTTCGTCGCCCGCCATCTGGTGCGCCCGCAGCAGGGCCTGCACTTCCCACGCCTGGGCCCATTGCTTGTAATACGCGTCGTAGGCCGCGAGCGTGCGCACGAGCGGACCGTTGCGGCCCTCCGGCCGCAGCCCTGCATCCACCTGCAGCGGCGGATCGGTACTTGGTGCGCCGAGCAGTTTCGTCACCTTCTCGGCGATCGAATTGGCCCACTTGACGGCCTGGGCTTCGTCTTCACCTTCTTTGGGGTCGCAGACGAACAGCACGTCCGCGTCCGAGCCGTACCCGAGTTCCCAGCCGCCGAGCCTGCCCATGCCGATCACGGCAAACGTTGCGGGCGCAGGCGCACCCCGTTCGGCTTCACTAGCCTTGATCACCGATTGCAGCGACGAATTGAGCACGGCTGCCCACACCGACGACAGCGCCCGGCAGACCTGTCGCACATCGAGCATGCCGAGGATGTCGGCCGACGCGATGCGGGCGAGCTCGTGTCTGCGCAGTGCTCGTGCGGCGGCGATCGCTCGTTTGGGGTCGTCGTAGCGTGCCGACGACGAGACGATCCCGCGCGCGACATCGGCCGGATTCGGACCGATCAGCAACGGACCGTTCGGACCGTCCGCGAACAGCCGGATCGCCTCCGGCGCCTTCATCAACAGATCGGGAACGTAGGCCGAGGACCCGAGCACGATCATCAGGCGCTGCGCGATCGCGCCTTCGTCTCGCAGCTCTCGCAGGAACCAGACCTGATCGTTCAGCGCTTCCGACACCCGCCGGTACGCCAGCAGTCCGGCGTCGGGATCCGGTGTGTCACCGAGATATTCGAGCAGGGTCGGCAACAGCAGCGCCTGGATGCGGCCCTTGCGCTCGGGTCCGGCAGCAAGCGCTTTGAGGTGACCGAGCGCGTTCTCCGGTGCCAGGTAGCCGAGCGCGGCCAGCTGTCGGATGGCCGCGTCGGGACTGAGTCGCAACGCTTCCTTGTCGAGCTTGGTTATCGAGTCGAGCAGCGGCCGGTAGAAGAGCTTGGCGTGCAGGCGGCGGATTCGATGAGCGTTGCGTTTGATCTCGGCGTTGAGGACGCCGAGGCTGTCGTTGCGTCCGTCCGGTCGCAGGTGTGCGGCCCTGGCGAGCCAGCGCAGCGCCTCTTCGTCCTCCGGTGGCGGCAGGGTGTGGGTCCGCTTGAGCTTCTGCAGCTGCAGCCGGTGTTCGAGCAGCCGCAGGAATTCGTAGGACGCCGTGAGGTTGGCGGAGTCGTCACGCCCGATGTAGCCGCGCGTCGCAAGCGCGGTCAACGCGTCGACCGTGCTGGTCACGTGCAGGGCCTCGTCGGTGCGGCCGTGCACCAATTGCAGTAGCTGGACGGCGAATTCGACGTCGCGCAGGCTGCCTCGTCCGAGCTTCAGTTCGCGTTCGCGGAGATCTTCCGGCACGTTGTCCTCGACGCGACGCCGCATCGCCTGGGTCTCGGGAACGAAGTCCTCACGTTCGGACGCGGTCCAGACCATCGGGAGCAGCGCGTCTTGATACTGCTTGCCGAGCGCCATGTCGCCCGCCATCGGACGGGCCTTCAGCAGTGCTTGGAACTCCCAGGTCTTCGCCCAGCGCTTGTAATACGCGATGTGCGAATCCAGCGAGCGCACCAGAGCGCCCTGCTTGCCCTCCGGCCGCAGCGCAGCATCCACCTCGAAGAACGCGGCGTTGCCGATCCGCATCATCTCCGACGCGATTCGGCTTGCGGGCGTGTCGGCAGGCTCGGCGACAAAGATGACGTCGACGTCGCTGACGTAGTTGAGCTCGCGCGCACCACATTTGCCCATCGCGATCACTGCGAGCCGAGACGGGCACGGCTCGTCGGGGCACACTGTCGCGACCGCGACGGAGAGCGCTGCCGTCAGCGCGGCATCGGCAAGATCGGCAAGGTGCCTACCGACGGTGGCGTACGGGACGACCGGCTCGTTCTCGACGACAGCCGCAACGTCGGCGGCAGCGAGCAGCATCAGCTGATCGCGGTACCGCTTGCGCAACACAGGTACAACGGTCGGTCCGGTCACCGCCGCCCGGTACAGACCAGGCGATGCGTTCGGCCCCGTTTCCGGTGTCGCACCGACGGCGTCCAACATGGCGTCGCGCATCGCCTCCGGAGTCGGTAACGACGTGTTGTGCAGCAGTTTCCAGCAACCGGGGTCGAGCAGGATGTGGTCGCCGAACGCAATCGAGGCACCGATCAACCCGAACAGGCGGCCGCGAAGCGGCTTGTCCGTGCGCAGCAGTGATTCGAGTTCGGACCAGTCGGCGCCGAGATTTTCCTGCAGTTTGACG
Organism: Antrihabitans spumae; assembly: GCF_043944905.1. Classification (NCBI taxonomy): domain Bacteria; kingdom Bacillati; phylum Actinomycetota; class Actinomycetes; order Mycobacteriales; family Nocardiaceae; genus Antrihabitans; species Antrihabitans spumae. The sequence continues at coordinate 39,517 of NZ_JBIMSN010000145.1, read as the reverse complement.
AGCGTCTTCAACGCAAGGTCGGCGTCGGGTGCACGCGAGAGCGACCAGAGCAGTTCGATGCTGTCGGTGTCTACCCAACCGAGGGTCTGCAGATCGGCGGGTGCCGACGATTCGACGAGTCCGAGGCGGCCTGCGCTCGGCACGACGGAACGAGCGGCGGGAGGTCGAACCATACGGTCAAACCTACAGCGCGCCCGAAACCTACGGTGCTACCGCCTCGGTGCAGGGGCCTTACAGGCCGAGGTACTCCTTGAGCTCGAACGGCGTTACGTGGCTACGGTATTCCGCCCATTCCCTGCGCTTGTTGCGAAGGAAGAAGTCGAAGACGTGCTCGCCGAGTGCTTCGGCGACCAACTCGGATTTCTCCATCGACTGCAGAGCTTCGTGCAAACTGCCCGGCAGCTCCCGGTAACCCATCGCGCGCCGCTCGGCCGACGTCAACGACCAGACGTCGTCTTCGGCCTCGGGCGGCAACGTGTAGCCCTTCTCGATGCCGCGAAGTCCGGCGGCGAGCAGGACCGCGAACGAGAGGTAGGGGTTGCAGGCCGAGTCTGGGCTGCGGATCTCGACGCGCCGCGACGACGCCTTGTTCGGCGTGTACATCGGAACGCGGACGAGAGCCGACCGGTTGGAGCGTCCCCACGAGACGGCCGTCGGCGCTTCGCCACCGTGAATCAGCCGCTTGTAGGAGTTGACCCACTGGTTGGTGACGGCACTGATCTCGCTTGCGTGCTCGAGGATGCCTGCGATGAAGGCTCGCGCTGTATCGGAGAGCTGACCCGGGTCGTCCGGGTTGTGGAATGCGTTGGTGTCGCCTTCGAAAAGGCTCATGTGGGTGTGCATCGCCGAGCCGGGCTGATCGCTGAACGGCTTCGGCATGAAGGTCGCGCGCACGCCCTCGTCGATCGCGACTTCCTTGACGACGTAGCGGAACGTCATGACGTTGTCCGCCATCGACAGTGCGTCGGCGTAACGCAGGTCGATCTCCTGCTGGCCTGGCGCGCCCTCGTGATGGCTGAATTCGACGGAGATGCCCATCGACTCGAGCGCGTCGATCGCATGCCTGCGGAAGTTCGGGGCCTGGTCGTGCACGGCCTGGTCGAAGAAGCCGCCGTTGTCCGCCGGAATGGGCGGGGTGCCGTCGAGCGGACCGTTCTGCAGCAGGAAGAATTCGATCTCCGGATGCACGTAGCAGCTGAAGCCGAGATCGCCTGCCTTGTTGAGCTGGCGGCGCAGGACGTGGCGCGGGTCGGCCCACGACGGCGAACCGTCGGGCATCGAGATGTCGCAGAACATCCGTGCGGAATGCTGGTGGCCCTTGCTCGTCGACCACGGCAAGATCTGGAAGGTCGACGGATCGGGACGTGCGACCATGTCTGCTTCCGACACTCGCGCGAAGCCTTCGATCGCCGATCCGTCGAAACCGATGCCCTCTTCGAACGCACCCTCCAGTTCGGCGGGAGCGATCGCAACGGACTTCAGATATCCGAGCACGTCGGTGAACCACAGTCGGACAAACCGAATGTCGCGCTCTTCGAGGGTGCGGAGCACGAATTCCTTTTGGCGATCCATGCCCGCGAGACTAGGCACCTAGCGTTAAATCCGTGTTACATCGTGAAATCTGTCGCATCATCGTGACGCCCACCTGCACTATCGATCGATAGAAACCGAGTTCAGCAGGTCAGGTCGGGCGCCGGCGGCGTCAAATCTGTCAAATAATCGATCACGGCGTCGTCGACGCACCGCTCCCCAGACGACAACGCGACGGTGTGCTGAGTACCGCGGAACGTGATCAGTGACGCGCCGAGTTGCCGAGCCAAATTCACGCCGGCCTGATACGGAGTCGCAGGATCGTCCGTCGTCGAGACAACGACAACCTTCGGCAGACCGGGTACCGACAGGGTGTGCGGCTCACCCGTATTCGGCACGGGCCAGAACACACACGAATCCAGCGGCGCCTGCCCAGTCCCCTTCCCGTCGTCGAGGAACGGTGCAACCTCGCGAATCCGCAGATTCGTTTCCCCGACCTTCGCGCGGTCGGTTATTCGTGGATCGTCGACGCAGCGGATCGCTTCGAAAGCGTCGTTCAGATTGGAATAGGTCCCGTCGTCGAGGCGACCCGAGTACAGATCTGCCAAGCCGAGCAAGGTGTCGCCGCGACCCTCCTGCAACTCCTTCAACCCTGTCGTCAGCGGACGCCACAGCTGCGGCGAATACAGCGCCTGCAGCACACCCGTCTGCGCGTCGTTGTAGCCGAGCCCGCGCGGGTCGGTCGTGCGTGCCGGTCTGTCGATGAGCGGATCGATCAAGGCTCGGAAGTTGCGGTTGGCGTTCGCAGGATCGGTACCGAGCGGGCACTGCGAACTCTCGGCGCAGTCGGCCGCATAGTCGTCGAATGCCTTCTGAAAACCGGCGAACTGCTTGACGAGTTCGTCGAGCGGATCTGCCTCGGGGTCGACGGCACCGTCGAGCACGAGCGCCCTGACCTTCTCGGGAAACGCCTCCGCATAGGCGGCGCCGATCCGCGTGCCGTAGGAGTAGCCGACGAAGTTCAGCTTGTCGTCGCCGAGCACGGCTCGGATGATGTCCATGTCGCGAACGACCTCGCGTGTCCCGACGTGGGCGAGCAGATTCGTGCCGGACCGCTCGGCGCATTTGTCGGCGACCTCTTTCTCCTCCTTCTCGGTCTCGGCGATGCCTGCGGGTGATTCGTCGATGTCGAGGTCTTGGCGTTCCGCGTCGTTCTCCGCAGGGGTCAGACAGCGAATGGTCGGCGTGGACGCACCGATGCCCCTCGGGTCGAATCCGATTCGGTCGAAGCGTTCTTCGACGGCTGTCCCCGAACCGACGGTCGCCGCCATCGACAGACCGCCCAATCCCGGACCGCCCGGGTTGAACAACAGCGAACCGATGCGGTCGCCCGACGCTGGCGACCTCGAGATCGCGATCTGTGCCTCGTCACCGTCGGGGTTGTCGTAGTCGATCGGAACGGATATGCGTGCGCACTCGAGACTCGAACTCAGCGGCTCGTCGGTTTCGTAGTCGTCGCACGAACCCCACGACGGTTTCTGCGAATAGAACTTTTCGAGACCAGGAGCGACATCGGTCGAGGGGTTTGTTTCGCTGCTCTGCGCCGGTGCCGACGGCGTTGTACTGGTCGTATTCGATTCGGAACCGGCAGTGCAGCCCGCGAGCAACGCTCCGACGCAGGTACCGATGGCGATTGCTGTGACGGTTCGTTCGACGATCGGCATACCGTGATGGTGCCACGGACGCCTAGGCTTCCAGTTGTGGCTGCTGCTTGCGGCACACGGGTAGTGCGAGAGGATCGAATACATGGACCCACGACGACTCTTCCGCCGCGCGCTTGCTGTGGTGGGGGTGCTCGCGGGAGCGATCGCCATCAACGAGCTTGCGGGTAAACCACTTCCGCTGCGGTGGTCGATCTTCCGATCCGCCGTCGGAGCGAACATGGCCAAGACCGGCCAGGTCGGGGACGGGCGCGAAAAAGCTGCGGTCGCATACGTTCTCGCCAACGCTCGACACGGCGACCTGGACGACGTGATTCGCGTGCTCGACGATTTCGCCCGCAATCGGCGCTTTCTGATGAACATCGGTGACGAGAAGGGCCCGATCCTCGAACGGGCGATCACACGGTCAGCGCCGAAAGTGCTCCTCGAGGTCGGCACCTACTGCGGGTACAGCGCGCTGCGGACCATCCGCGCGATGCCCGCCGACGCGCGCCTGTTCTCGGTCGAGATCAGTCCGGCGAATGCTGCTATCGCCCGGCAGATCTGGGAGCACGCAGGCGTTGCCCGGCGGGTGACCGCAATCGTCGGCATGCTCGGCGACAGCGGCAAAACCATCGACACGCTGCGCAGGGACTACGGATTTGCCGACGGCACTGTCGATTTCGTGTTCCTCGACCACACCAAGAGTGCCTACCTGCCCGACCTGCAACGCATCATCGAGACAGGCTGGTTGCATCCAGGCACCGTCGTCGTCGCCGACAACGTGAAGTGGCCGGGAGCGCCCGACTACCTCGCCTACATGCGCGCCAACGAGGCCTCGCTGTGGCAGACGATCGAGCACGAAGCCCATGTCGAGTACCAGAAGTTGGTCAAGGACCTCGTCTTGGAGTCGGACTACCTGGGAGCGCGCACATCCTGAAGACTTGCACCCCCTGCAGGGGCGCCAACTCTTCACTATCCGGTCAGGCCGCTCGGCGCAAAGCAGTCGCAACCTCGGCGAGCACCCGATCGGACTCGTACTCCAAGTCGTGCCAGGTGTAGCGGAGGACATGCCATCCGGCGTTCACCAAGATGTTCTGCCGCGCGCCGTCCCGCGCGAACCGCTCGGCATCGCGATGCCACGACCAGCCGTCGACTTCGATAGCGACTCGTTCGCGAACGAAGGCTACGTCGATCTCGAAGCCGAGGCTGCGGACGTGCACCTGCCAACCGGTAACACCTGCCCGCCGGAACAATCGCAGGAGCATCCGCTCGGCCTCCGAGGCCCCACCCTCTCCGGCCGCACTCAGCAGTCGTGCCGCTGCGCTCGCGCCGGCGCGTCCAGCATTTCGCTCGTGAACGACGCTGAGCTGCGCGAGCGTCGTATACCGTTGCAGCGCACGATCCATCAGAACCGCTCCGCGGGGAATCGCGACGGACGCTTCGAGGACTGCCAGTGGCAATCCGACAACGGCGAGGTGCCGACGACTGACGATATCGGCCGGATGCAGCGTGCGGTGCCGCACACGAACTCCCTTTATCGGCCGAATTCGTCGACTCGATGGGATCGTCACGCAGTGCGGGACCACTGGGCGATCCATCAGTCCGTGCCACCACGCGGCTGTAGGTCCATCTGCAACCGCGCCCTCACCTGCAGCGAAAACCGCGGCTCTGACCTGCGCGGCAGCTGCGAACTCGCGATCGGCCCGAAGGTATACACCGCGCGAAACCCTGCGCCACTCCCCGGTGGTCACGCGATGTGAAATCGACTTCTGGGTCATTCCGAGTCGCGTGGCCTGCTCGCGAGAGATCACACCGTCTTGGCGCGCCATCGTCGCGTGCACGGCTCGTGGAGTCATACCGGGTTGGACGCGCGTGCCGCAGATCGGTTCCATCGACCCACAAATCGTGAAGACTTACGCCCCCGCGAGGGGGTCCAACTCTTCAGGATGTCAGGCAACCAGGTCGAACACCGCCCGACCGTATGCGACGCCATTGACCTGCAGTTCCAGTGCGTGTTCGCCGAGGTGCAAGACCCGGGTGGTCCGCGGCTGCATGGCAAACGACTTCGCGATGTCGATGCTCTCCCCCGGTTGCAGCGAACTCACCCCGATCTTGAACACCTTCGGCCGGGTCTCGCCGTTCGATTTCTGAAAGTGCAGAACGAAATCGATCGCCGCTCGCACCGGTTCGCTACCCACCATTGGTGACGCGCGCAGTGAATCGAACCGAGTCACCGAGCGCGACGACGGACTCGGCGACGGTCGGACCATCGACGACGAACTCCGCTCCCGTGAACCCCATGACCTCGAGCGCCCTCGGGTGTCCCTTCTTGACCAGGGTGCGCAGCGCGTGCCGCGAGACGCGCTGCGTGTTGTCGTCGGGTGCGGACAACCACCCGGCCGCGATCTCGGCTGCGACGTCGGGGTGGTCACGACTCAGATCGTTGACGTGGTTCGCTGCGGACCGCCGGACGTACTCGGACTCGTCGCGATACAGCCGATCGACGATCGCACGGGTGTACGGCCGCCCTACCAGCGCGGGAACGCCCTTCGCCCACGGCAGGTGCGATCGAGTGCCCTCGCTGGCGAGCCGACGCACGTGCTCGTCGGGGTGGCTCGTCCACGTCTCGGCGATGCCGATCGCTCGCTCCAGGCGCGCGGCGAGCATGGCTCGGATCGCGAACTCACCCGTGAATCGTGTCGTGAGGAGAGCAAGCACCGCCATCGCGTCGTCGAAGTCGTGGACCCGATCGGTTGCAAGAGCTCGATCGACGACGGCCTCGGACACAGGCCACAGCATCCAGCCGCGCAATTCCTCGTCGGCGAAGGCGGCGCGGACCAGCCGAGCCGTACTGGCATAAGAATCCGGGAGATCGAGCAACAACGCATCACGTACGACGTCGACCCGCTGACGAAGCTTCCTACCAGCGACAGCCCCAGCCGCGAGGGTCAGAGCATCCGGACGAAACCCCGCATTGCCGAGCAATCGGGACAATTCGCCGACCACCGCGTCGTCGATGAGCTCGTCCATCGCTCCCACTGCTGACCCTCGGATCTCTCACATGGCCGAATGTGACCAACGGCACGAGCAACTGTGCTTCGAATGCTCACCTGCTGGTGGCAGACTCGACTATGTCATCACCCACCCGGGGACCCGTACAGGGCCTCGAGGCTAGAAAGGGACAAAGATGTCCGATTCACAGATGTCAGAAACCAACGCATACGGATCTGCCCCGGCGGCTACCGCCAAGCGCAAGACGCGGGTCCACCATCTGCAGGCAATGAAACAGTCGGGCGACCGTTGGGCCATGCTCACCGCCTACGACTACTCGAGCGCCAAGATCTTCGAAGAAGCCGGCATCCCCGTCCTTCTGGTCGGCGACTCGGCAGCCAACGTCGTCTACGGCTACGACACCACCGTTCCGATCACCATCGACGAGCTGATTCCGCTGGTTCGCGGGGTGGTTCGAGGTGCGCCCAACGCGCTCGTCGTTGCCGACCTCCCCTTCGGCAGCTACGAATCCTCGCCGGAGCAGGCGCTCGCCACAGCGACGCGCTTTATGAAGGAAGGTCTCGCGCACGCCGTCAAGCTCGAAGGCGGCGAGCGAGTCGCAGCCCAGATCGCGACGATCACGGCTGCTGGCATTCCCGTCATGGCCCACATCGGCTTCACCCCGCAGAGCGTCAACACCCTCGGTGGATTCCGCGTGCAGGGTCGCGGCGACGGCGCCGAGCAACTTGTCGCGGACGCTATCGCTGTTCAGGAAGCGGGCGCATTCTCGGTCGTCATGGAGATGGTGCCCGCGGAGTTGGCCGGCCAGGTCACCCGCAAGCTGACCATTCCGACCGTCGGCATCGGCGCAGGCCGTGAGTGCGACGCACAGGTGCTCGTCTGGCAGGACATGGCGGGCTACACCTCCGGCAAGACGGCGAAGTTCGTCAAGAAGTTCGGCCGAGTCGGCGACGAGCTTCGCAACGCTGCTCTTGCCTACGCCGACGAGGTTTCGCGTGGCACGTTCCCCGCGGAGGAGCACAGCTTCTGACTCCGCCATCGGCCCAACCGCTTCTGGATTGGGCCACAAGGGAATTGAGTCGGCGATCGATAGCGGTCGTCGACTCGGCCCAACCGCGAACCCGACCGTGGTCGACGATCGTACGAATCACGACCGACGCCGGGGCGATGTACGCGAAGGCAAACGCACCTGGCTTCGCTCACGAAGGTCCGCTCGTCGAGTGGCTCGCGCAGCACGCACCCGACGATGTCGTCGCACCGTTGGCTATCGACGCCGCTCGGGGCTGGGTGCTCAGCCCCGACGGCGGACCGACCTTCGACGTCGGGTCCGGCGACTGGACCGACGTCGTCGCCTCCTACGTTCGCCTGCAAAAGCACGTCGAACCCGCCGTAGACGAACTGCGAGCGATCGGCGTTCCGTATCTGCCGCCATCGGCGTTGAGCGCGTTCTATCGCCGAACAGCGGACGCCACGGCCGAACTCGTGCCTGCCATAGATCACTACGCGGCGATACTCACCGACTCGGGGCGAATCACGCTCGAACACAACGATCTCCACGCCGGCAACGTCTTCGGCGGCGGGCAATTCTTCGACTGGGGCGACTCGGTGCTCACCCACCCGTTTCTGTCGTTACGCATGCTCGAAGGTGATTGGCGGCAACGGTACTTCGACGCGTGGGGCGAACCCGTCGACCAACGAGAACTCGATGCCGCAGAGCGGCTCGCGCCGTTAGTTGGGTTACACCCCTGGACTCACATCGACCCGCTGACCGGGCCATGGGCAGAGTTCGTCGCCGACCTGCACGCCCGGCTGCGGCGATCGCTCACCCTTTGATGGCACTATCGGTGGCAAGCAAGCTCCACACCAACAGAGCATGAGGTGCCTTATGTCGGTCCGTCCGAACGCAATTGCGTGCCTGGTCGGCGCGCTGGCCACAGTCGGCGTCGCGGCCGGTTGCTCGAGCCCAGCCACCGACGATGCCTCGACCAACTCGTCGCTGACGGTCCCCAGTTCAGGCGTGCAGCAGACGTCGACGGTCCCCGCGCCCCCAGGTGCGGTGAACCTGTCCGACCAAGCCAAGCAGCAGCTCTGCACAGACCTCGAGATCCCGCTGTCTGACTGGCGTGTCCAGGGGCCGACGCTCGGCAGGCCAGGTCTGCTGATCCTCGTCAACCAGTGGGCGCTCGGCGCCGGTGGACCAGGTCTCAATCTGCAGATCGCCAACGATCGCTCGATCGTCGACACCATCACAACCGAAACCTGCCCGGACATCCGCAGGCAGGCGATCGAGGCGTTGAACCTGCCCGATCTCGCATCCGGCCTCATCGGCCGCTGAGCGACCCGCCGTCATGCGTCACCTCTATCCCGAGATCGATCCGTACGAGACCGGCTTCCTCGACGTCGGTGACGGACAACGGATCTACTGGGAGTGCAGCGGAAATCCGACGGGCAAGCCTGCGGTGTTTCTACACGGCGGACCTGGCGGTGGCACGGCACCGTTCAACAGGCAGTTCTTCGATCCGAAGGCATATCGGATCGTGCTGTTCGACCAGCGCGGCTGCGGGAATTCGACGCCGCACATCGCCGACGGCGCTGACCTGTCGGTCAATACGACGCAACACCTCGTCGCCGACATCGAGGCACTGCGGATGCACCTGAGCATCGACCGGTGGTTGGTGTTCGGCGGTTCGTGGGGTTCGACGCTTGCGCTCACCTACGCCCAGGCGCATCCGGATCGGGTGACCGAACTTGTGTTGCGCGGCATTTTTCTGTTGCGGCGCTCAGAGATCGATTGGTACTACAACGGCGCGGCGGGCAACGTGTTCCCGGAACTGTGGGAGCAGTTCGTTGCGCAGATACCGCTTGCAGAGCGCGACGGCGACTTCGTCGAGGCCTACCATCGGCTGCTGAACTCCCCCGACCGTGCGGTCGCGACCGCCGCAGCCGTTGCGTGGTCGACCTGGGAGGGTGCGACAAGTGCGTTGCTGCCCAAGCCCGATCGTGTTGCTCAGACTGCAGAACCACGGTTCGCGCTGGCCTTCGCGGTGATCGAGAACCACTACTTCCACAACCGTGGCTTCCTGGAAGACGGGCAACTGCTGGCGCAGATCGACGTGATGTCGCACGTTCCCGGCGTCATCGTGCAGGGGCGCTACGACATGGTGTGCCCGGCCACGAGCGCGTGGGAACTGCACAAATCCTGGCCGGCATCACAGCTGCACATCGTCGACGACGCTGGTCATGCAGCCAACGAGCCAGGCATCACCCACCACCTCGTCGAGGCGACGGACCAGTTCCGGTAGGTCAGGACCGGTAGGCGAACGAGACCACTCGCGTACGAACGTCCGCAGTGGCGAGTTCGACCTGCACGGATGTGCCCTCGGGCGGTTCACCTGTGCATTTGGCCAACACCGGCGGATCCTCGACGAAGATTTCCGCGTCGCGTTTGCCGTCGGCTTCGCGTACGACGACGGCGGCAAACCGCTGTCCGACTCGATGCGCGAGCAGTACCGCCTCGGTGAGGTCGATGCAGGCTCGGTCGACCTTGTTCGCCTGCGAATCGGACGCGCGCATCACGTCTGCGAGGTCGGCGAGTGCGGTCCGCGCCCACGCCGGAATCTCTGTGCCCGCGCTGGCTGCGAGACATACCTCGGTCGAGAATCGGTCCGACAACCTCCGCAGCGGTGCTGTGACATGCGCGTACGGCGCACCGATACCGCTGTGCACGGTGAGCTCGGGTAGCTCACCGTCGAACGCGGCATAACCGGCGCCACGTAGCAGCGTGGTCGCCTCGGTCATCAGCACCAGGGTGGTCGGCGCGTTCGGATCGAGTTCGGCGAGCAACGCGCCGATCGGCCTGTCTGCCTGCCACTCGATACCAAGGGCCGCCGCGGTACGGCGGATCGACGCCAGTGCGTCGGATTCGGCGGGTGGCAGCGTCCTGAGCAGCCCGACCTTGGTTTCGATCATCAGCGACGCCGCGCACATACCGGTCAGCAGTGAGATCTCCGCATTCCAGTCGTCGGCCTTGGTGTGCGGATGTAGTACGAGTCGCCACGATCCGTCGGTGTCGTCCTCGACGACCTCCTGATCCGGCAATTTCAGCTCGATCGCCCCACGCGCAGCGGCAATGGCCGACCGCAGGCGCCCCACGTCGGGTAACGCCTCGATCGATGGGTGCAGGGTCCCCGCGTCGGCAGCGGCCTGGACGCCTTCGTAATCGAACCGCGCGACGGAACGAACCGTGGCTCGCCGCACATCGAAACGGACTGTCTCCCCGTTCTTGTCTAGTTCGATCGTCCACAACGCTGCCGCCCGAACCAGGTCCGGCAGCAGACTTGCCGACCCTTCAGACAGTTCCCGCGGATGCAGTGGCAACGACCCGTCGGGCAGGTAGAACGTCTGGCCTCGGCGGCGCGACTCCTGATCGAGCGCGCTACCGGGTACCACCATCGCTCCGACGTCGGCGATTGCGTAACTCACCACGAAGCCAGTGTCGGTACGCGCAATATGGACGGCTTGATCGAGATCCATCGATGTCGGCGGATCGATGGTCACCAAGGCCAGATCGGTGCGATCTTCGCGCTCTTCCGAGCAGCTGTCCGAGGCACTGCGTGCTTCTTGGACCGCGGCCTCCGGATAGTCCTCACCGAGGCCGAACTCGGTTCTGATTACGCCGAAATCGATTGTGCGCGCGGCAATTCGACTCATGGACACGATGGGTCTACGCTCGGCCGCGCCTATTCCGCGTACGCGACGATGACGCCGTTGAGGTCGTTGACCGGACCGAGAACGGTGAAGCCGACGCGACCCTGCGGGTAGCCGAGGGCGAGAGCGGCAGCGGAATCGAAGGTGAGCCCGAAGGATGTTGCCGACGGATGCGGCAGACCTGCGATCGCGCCACCGACATTGTTGTTGTACGCCCAGACAGTCTCGGCATGACTGAGATCGACGGCAATGCCACCTGGGACGGGCGCGACACCGATCGCGGACGCCGATCCCGATCCGAGCACCGCAAGCCCTGCACTGGCGCCGACAACAATTGCACCGGTGGCAACGTAACGAGCAACACGCATTTCTGCTTACCCCTAATTGATCAGTTCGCACGATTTCGAGATGGCGGGAACAGTATGACCCGCGTCACGATGTTCCGCTTCCTCGACCCACCCGATAACAGGACTCGTCAACGAATCGTCGACGACCTCTCCTCGAGTGCAGCAACCAATTGCCCTCGACTCGCCGTCTAGCTGGGAAAACGCTGGCCCGGTCGAGACTTGGTCCGGCACTGTTAGTCTCCATGGGCGTCAAGGAGCAACGGGTCCGGTCGGGATACGCTTGCCCTCATACCCGAATCTCAGAAATGGAGCACAACCATGTCGACGATCCTGTTCGATCAACTTCTGCCAGTACTCGGCGCAGAGCAGGCCACCTACTGGGCCCAGGTACTGATGGTCAACCCCATTTGAGACTGCACTGACGAGGGCCCCCACCGAACGCGGCGGGGGCCTTTCGATGCTTCTGGGGTACGTTTGAGATACCGAATATTCTAGGACGGACGAAATGGACTCTTCCAAAACGACGTCGTCAGATCTCTTCAGCCACATTCCTGCCGAGCAGGCACGTGTCGATTCCGACGAAACGCCGAACGATCAGCCAGTTTTCAGCAGCGCACCGGACAAGCGCCGCACCTTGAACGACGAGAACGACCAGCACTAACAGTTTGTATCGCTCGTGGATCGAGCGAATCTTCTTCTGCCACGGGAACAATTCTCGTTATCCGTGCGCGACGCAATCGGTTTGACATACTCACTTGCCGTGGTCCCACTCGGGTCCACAATGGTCGGTGACCTGCACCTTTTCGGTGGTGGTCCCGCGTCAGATCAGGAGAAGGATTTGATCAACAGCAAGATCACATCTGCAGCAGCCGCAGCTCTCTGTTCCATTGCGCTTGTCGGTGGACTCGCGGCATGCGGGTCGGACGACAAGTCGTCGGACACAACGACGAGTGCCACAACCTCTGCCGAAGCCGCTGGCGGTTCGGGCGGCGCTTCCGCGGTTTCCGTGGGCGGCACGGAGTGGACGGGCGAGTTCGCGACGACCTGCGCCAAGCAGGGCGACACGTTGGCACTTGCGTTGGCGGACAACGCAAACGAAACCTACGGCACCCTCGGTATTTCGGCGACGGTATCCGGGGAAGACAAGGTGACGGCTGTCCTGATCGGTGGCACCAAAGGCGGTTCGGGTGGCCTGCCCTACGCACTCGGCTTCGGTCAGGGCTTGGCAGGGGGATCTGCGACGGTGAGCAAAGACGGTGACACCTACACGGTCACCGGCGAAGGCGTCGGCGCGGATCTGACGGATCCTTCGAAGACGACGCCGTTCGATATCACCTTCGCCTGCGAGAGCATCGCCGGCGGCTAGCCACAGCCGACACCAGCGCCAAGCGTCCGCCCTACCACCGGTTTTGCACCGGAGGTAGGGCGGACGAGTTGGCGTGTAAGCCGGATCCTGTCCCCCGCGCCGAAGCGCAGAGTGGCGACCATCCATCTGGGCACACCGTCGCCGGGTACCTCGAGCAGTCAACCCGCAAGCTCGGGCGAGCAGCCCTCGAACGCCTGCGCAGCTGCATTCACGAGTAATGCAGCCTTCGACCTTGCTCCGGGCGGGGTTTACCTAGCCGCCCCGGTCACCCGGGGCGCTGGTGCGCTCTTACCGCACCGTTTCACCCTCACCGACACTCGCGTGCCGGCGGTCTATTTTCTGTGGCACTGTCCCGCGAGTTACCTCGGGTTGCCGTTAACAACCGCCCTGCTCTGTGGAGTCCGGACTTTCCTCGACAACAGGCCAGCAGATAGCTATCCCGGTTCCTGTCGCCGCGGCCGCCCGGCCAACTCGTCCGCATTCCAGAGGGTACTCGTTATGCTCGGGTGTCATGAACCGCGTCGAGGTCACGTTCGAGTCCGGTAGCGACACCTGTGCGGCCTGGCTCTACCGCCCGACCACCGACGGACCCCCGACACCCCGACCGCTCGTCGTGATGGGCCACGGACTCGGCGCCAACCGCGAGATGGGTATCGACGCGTATGCGCAGCGGTTCGTCGCGGCCGGTTTTCTTGTGCTCGCCTTCGACTACCGAGGGTTCGGTGCCAGTACGGGTGAGCCCCGCCAGATCCTCGATATCAAGGCACAGCGCGCCGACTGGCACGCCGCAATCGCCTACGCGCGCACGGTTGGTGGGGTAGATCCGAGTCGGATCGCGTTGTGGGGCAGCTCGTTCGGCGGTGGGCATGTCCTTGCGGTCGCAGCCGACGATCCCACGATCGCGGCCGTAGTGAGCCAGTGCCCGTTTACAGACGGCATAGCGTCCGCACTCGCTGTCGGACCTGTGACGCTGGCACGACTGAGTTTTCGCGCGGTGCTCGACCTCGTCGGCTCGGTTCTCGGACGGCCGCCGGTCATGGTTGCGCTCGCAGGCGAACACGGTGACGCGGCATTGATGTCCGCGCACGATGTCGTCGCCGGCTACGGCGCCCTGTCCGCCCAAAGTCCGCTCTACCGACCCGAGGTCGCCGCGAGGATCGCGTTGCACGTACCCCTCGACGCGCCTGGACGCAAAGCCAAGAAACTCGCGATGCCGGTGTTCTACGCGATCTGCGACAAGGACACGGTCGCGCCGGCGGGACGAACGGCGAAAGTCGCGGCAAGCACTCCGCGTGGTGTCGTAAAGCATTACCCCGTCGGGCATTTCGACATCTATGTCGGCGAGCCCTTCGAGCAGACGGTGAAAGACCAGACGGAATTCCTCGTCGCAAACCTGAAGCCGTGAGAGGCCCATCGATGACGCGCTACGTGGCGCTGCTGCGGGGCGTGAACGTGGGCGGCATCAACATGAAGATGGCTGATGTCCGAAAGCTGTTCGAGGACAACGGTTTCACTGCCGTCAAAACGATTCTCGCGTCCGGCAACGTCGTATTCGACACCGACCGCTCCGATCGCAAGGCGTTGAAAGCAGACATCGAGGGCGCCCTCGCCGAGCGTTTCGGCTACGAGGCGTGGATCGTCCTGCACGACACCGACACTGTGCGTGCGATCGTCGAGGCGTACCCGTTCGATCCCGAGCGCGACGGTTGGCACCCCTACGTCGTGTTCACGTCCGACGCCGACATCGGCACCGAACTGCGCGACCTTGCCGACTCGCTCGATCCTGAGGTCGAGCGAGTGGCTGCAGGTGACGGCGTGGTTTATTGGGAGGTCGAGCGCGGGCAGACGCTGCTGAGCGTGTTCGGCAAAGCCAGTGGCAAGAAGCGCTACAAGTCGACGACGACGACCAGAAACCTGCGCACGTTGCAGAAAATCATCGCCTAGACTCGACTCGTAGACTTGCCTGGCTATCCCGATCCTCGTCGATGGTTCCGGCGTACCGCGAAACGCCGCTCACTTATGACACATCTTCTTGTGAAATCACATCTCGACTCTGGGACGGACGCGCCCGCCGACCTGTGAACGCCCCGCGGATACGAACCCGCGGTGAGATCCGGCAGCACCGACGCCCCCGTCGTCACGGTTGCTGGAATCATCTGATTCTTGCCCCGCTGTGGCCCATGCACGGCGTCAATCTGGGCACGTTGCTACGAACCTGCGACGCGGTCGGCGCCTGCCTCGCCGTTCCGCGGTTGCCGTGGGTGCCCGAGGCACTCGAAAGAGGCAATACGCTGCATCGCCCGGCGTGTGTGCATTGGTTTCAGGGAAGCGCCGTGAAATGGCTTGCAGGACAGCACAACAGCGGGGCGCAGATCATCGCTGTCGAGCTCACCGACGAGTCGATCCGGCTTGCCGACCTACCCGCCACGCGGCGTCGGACGGTCATCGTGCTCGGTAACGAACGTGATGGCATCCCTGCGGCCGCGCTCGAACATGTCGACATCGCCGTGGAAATTCCGATGATCGGCTCGGGCAACAGCCTCAATGTCGCGGTTGCCGGTTCCCTCGTCGCCTACAAGGCGGCGGGTTTGCTGTAAACCTCGACGAGTGTGCACTTCAGTGCGCCCTGGGCGCCCCGAAGCGACAACAACTGCACACTCGGCGCAGCAGTCGTGACTAGTCCAGATGCGACGTGTCGTTGACCAGACGAACGGACGCGCCGCCGTCCGGGTAGAACTCGACGATGCTGAGCGAGGCCAGGTCGAGGTGCAGTCGATACAACAGCGACGAACCGACACCGAGCGCAATCTGCAGCAGTGTCTTGATCGGCGTCACATGGCTGACAACGACGACGGTCCGGCCGGGGTACTCGGTGACGAGGTGGTCGCGAACGGTTTCGATGCGACCTCGGACCTCCTCGAAACTTTCGCCCATCGGCGGGTGGACCGACGTGTCGGTGAGCCACCGGCGATGCAGTTCCGGGTCACGCTCGGCTGCCTCGGAGAACGTCAGCCCTTCCCAGTCGCCGAAATCGGTCTCGGTGAGTCCGTCGACGACCGTGGGGTCGATGCCGAGCCCGACACCGACGGCGGACGCGGTTGCCAGCGCGCGATCCAACGGCGACGAGAGGACGGCCGCGACATCGAGTCCTTTGCCCGCAACACGCTTTGCCGCGCGATCTGCTTGGCTGCGACCGAGTTCGGTCAGCGCCGGATTGCCACGGCCGGAATAACGCCGGTCGACGGACAACTCGGTCTGACCATGGCGGACCAGCAGCAGCCGGGTCGGTTCACCGAGCGCGCCGGTCCAGCCTGGTGCCGTGTTCGCGGGGGCAGCGGGTGCGCTGTCCGCGCTGTCCTTGTCCTCGAGCGGCCCGTCTTCGGCAGCATCCATCGCCCGGTTGGCAAGCCGGTCGGCATGGGCGTTCTGTGCGCGCGGAATCCAGGTATAGGTCACTCGCGCAAAACGATTCGCCAGCCGACGAGCTTGCTCGGCAAGGTCGATCATGTCCGGATGCTTGACCTGCCAGCGTCCCGACATCTGCTCGACCACCAATTTGGAGTCCATTCGGACGTCGACCTCGTCGGCGCCGATCTCGGCCGCCGCCGCCAAACCCGCTAGCAGCCCACGGTATTCGGCCACATTGTTGGTAGCGATTCCGATGGCCTCGAACCGCTCGGCCAGTACGGTCGTCTTGTCGGGGGCGAGCACGACTGCACCGAACCCGGCGGGCCCTGGATTGCCGCGTGACCCACCGTCGGCCTCGACGATGACGCGACCGGGGGTCACAGTCCGGATTCCTTGGTACGGATGAGGATTGCCCCGCATTCGCTGCACCGAACGATTTCCTCGGGTTCCGTCTTCGCTATGCGCGCGATCTCGCCACGATCGATTTCGATCCGGCAGGCGCCACAGCGACGCGCTTGCAAAAGGGCGGCACCGGCGCCATGTCGGGCACGCTGACGTTCGTAGATCTCGATCAACTCGGCCGGGAAGTGCTCGATGATCGCCGCTCTGTCCGCTGTGCAACGCTTTTCGCTGGTATCGAGGTCGGCGACGGCGTCGTCTCTCCGGCGTCGCTGGTCGATGAGCTCGTCTTCGATTCTGCTCAGCTGCGCACCGGCATGCTGGTAATCGGCCTCGGACGCCTCGCGTCGTTCCATAACCTCGAGCAGGTCGTCTTCGAGTATCGATTGCCGGCGCTCCAGGCTGCCGAGTTCGTGTTGGAGTTCGGAGAGCTGCTTGGCTGCGATGGTGCCGCTCGCCAGCATCTGCCTGTCTTTCTCCTCGCGCCTGCGGACAGCGTCGACCTCACCCTCCAACTTCTTGATGTCACGGTCGAGGTCGTCCATCGCGATCTGCACGGCAACCGCGGCGTCCTTACGCGCGAGCCGTTCGGTCTCGAGCCGGTCGACCTCCAACTGTTCAGGGAGGGTCTTGCGCCGATGCGCGATCCTTGTCAGCTCTGCGTCGATCTTGGCGAGGTCGAGCAGTTCGTTCTGGATTCGAGGTTCGACATTCACGCTGTGAGGACTCCTGGGTCGATCAATGGGTCGATCATCTCCGGCATCGAGCAGGCGCGGGTGACGCTGCCGACCCACAACCGTACTCCGAGCCCGAGCAACCGAGGTGTCATGTGCCGCCGATCGTCCACGGGTCGGTCCGCAGTTGCGACACGGTTGTCGTCAAGCCCTCCGCACCGAAGGCGGTGTCGAGAACACCCTGCGCCTGTGCGCACCACGGAAATTCACTAGCCCAGTGTGCGACGTCGACGACGGCTGGTCCGCCTGCCCGCAGGTGCTCGTCGATGGGGTGATGCCGCAGATCGGACGTGACGTACACGTCGACGCCGAGCCTTGCAACAGCCTCGAGGAACGAATCACCGGCTCCCCCGCAGACCGCAACGGTCTCGACCATCGCGTCTGGGTCGCCCGCACCTCGAACGCCCCACACGGTGTCCGGCAAGGCCGCTCGCACAGATGCGGTGAATTCGCGCAACGACTCCGGTTCGGCCAACCGACCGATCCGCCCGAGGCCTTGCCGCGACGGCAGTGCGGCGTGTTCGAGTACGTCGAAGGCAACTTCCTCGTAGGGGTGGCTCGCCAGCAGCGCATCGAGCACAGCACCGCGCAGGTGCCGTTCGGCTACCAGTTCGAGCCGGGTTTCCTCGACCTTCTCCACGGTGCCGACGCTGCCGAGCACGGGATTCGCCTCTGCTCCCGGCCGGAACTGTCCGATCCCGACGGTCTGCCAGCTGCACTCGCTGTAATCGCCGATCCGTCCCCCACCTGCTGCGAACAGTGCGTCCTGCACGCGCTCGGCGTCGGCGCGTGGCACCATCACGACCCATTTGTCGAGCGCGCGAGCCGAGATCGGCTCGATGACGCCGGTCACGGTCAATCCGAGTGCGGCGGCAAGCGCGTCGGACACCCCGGGATCGGCCGAATCCGCGTTGGTATGCGCGGTGAACAGCGCGCAATCGCCCCGGATGAGCCTGTGAATCACCGCACCCTTCGGCGTGTGGGCGCCGACGGTGTCGACACCACGTAGCAGGAGCGGATGGTGCACGACGAGCAGTTGCGCGCCCGACGCGAGCGCCTCGTCCACGACCGCGTCGGTTGCATCGACGGCGAGCAACACCCGCTCGACCGAGTCGGCGGGGTCACCACAGACGAGCCCGACCGAGTCCCAGCTCTCGGCGAGGTGCGGCGGATACGCATCGTCTAGTGCGGCAATGATTTTCGAGAGTTCGACAGTCATGACCACTCCTTCGAAGTCGCAACGCTCAGCGCCTCGCACAGCCTGCGGGAATCGTCGACGCCGCGCACCGCGACCCTGATGTGGTCGGGGCCGAGGCCGGGAAACGTGTCGCACCGACGGA
Organism: Antrihabitans spumae; assembly: GCF_043944905.1. Taxonomy (NCBI): domain Bacteria; kingdom Bacillati; phylum Actinomycetota; class Actinomycetes; order Mycobacteriales; family Nocardiaceae; genus Antrihabitans; species Antrihabitans spumae. The sequence continues at coordinate 20,971 of NZ_JBIMSN010000145.1, read as the reverse complement.
CCGCAATACCGTTGTCTCGTAACCTTTTTCGCACTCTGTCTCCATCCGGAACCCGGATCAGCAGGAACGGCCCCGCTGCAGGCAGCGACACCTCGAAGCCCGCACGGTCGAGCAGACCGACGAGTACCGCTCGATCGGCGCTGATCCGCTCTGCCAGCACCGCTGCTTCGCCAACGGCAGCCTTCTCGTTGCATGCCGCGATCGCTGCCAGTTGCAACGTTCCGAGCGGCCAATGCGGTCGACCGATTCGCAAGCGTGCCAACAATTCCGGCGACCCGAGCAGATAGCCGCACCGCAAACCCGCGAGCGCCCAGGTCTTGGTCAGGCTGCGCAGCACAAGAACGTCCGGATACGACGCACCTGCGAGAGACTCCGGTTCACGGGGAACTGCATCGGCGAATGCCTCGTCGACGACGACGATTCGCCCCGGTCGCCGCAGCGCAAGGATCGACTCGCGATCGTGCAGGACCGACGTCGGATTGGTTGGATTGCCGAGCACGACCAGATCGGCTGCCTCGGGTACGGCCGCCGGGTCGAGCCTGTACGGCGCGGACAGAATCACCTGTGCGACAGGTACTCCGGCCTCGCGTAGCGCGAGCTCGGGTTCGGTGAACGATGGATGGAGAACCGCTGCGAGCGTCGACCCGAGGCGCGGCAGCAACGAAAACCCCTCTGCCCCACCGGCAAGCAACAACACCTCGTCCGGGGTGCGTCCGTGCCGATCGGCTACCGCCGTGCGAGCGAATAGATCCTCGGCGGCACTGGGGTACCGGCCCAAGGTCGCAAGTTGCCGGACCAGACGCTCCTGCAGCCACGTCGGTGGTGCCGCTCCCTGGACGTTGACAGCGAAGTCGAGCAGACCGACCTCGGCGTCCACGTCCCCGTGATGACGCAGCCGGGCGCGCAACTCCGCGTCGTCGGTCACCGGATGGTCCACAACCGACGAGCTTACGGATCGTCGCCGTCGGCAAGAATGGGAGTGTGACCCCCAAGCTGCCGACGCGCGTTGTCCTGTTCGACCTCGACGGAACGCTCACCGATTCCGCTGCCGGGATCGTGGCCGGTTTCCGTCATGCACTCGAGACGGTCGGCGCCGGCGAACCGCCGCCGGAACTGGTCGCCGATGTGGTCGGTCCGCCGATGGCAGACACGTTTCGCCGGCTCGGTTTCGACGACGAGACCACGGCCCGCGCGATTGCCGCGTACTTCGAGAGTTACGACACCGGCGGCGGCTGGGCCGACAACGCCGTGTTCGACGGCATCGAACCCATCCTCAGGATGCTCGTTGCCGATGGCGTCCGCCTCGGCGTCGCGACGTCCAAGGCGCAGCGGCTTGCGATCAGAATTCTCGAACACTTCGGGCTGGCCGAGCACTTCGAATTCATCGGCGGCGCAAGCGACGACGGCACTCGGCGTGGCAAAGCGGATGTCATCGAGCACACCCTGCGACACCTCGGGATCGAACCCGACGCCGACGGCACCCACGACGTCGTCATGGTCGGCGATCGCGATCACGACGTCCACGGCGCGCAGCGCTGGGGCATTCCGACGATCTACGCCGGCTGGGGTTACGGGCAGCCAGGCGAATCGGACGACGCAGCGTGGATCGCATCCACTGTCGCGGACCTGACGCGACTCTTCCGGCCCTCCGACCTCTCTGACCGGCAACTGCACGTCACCTTCGTCTGCACCGGGAACATCTGCCGCTCCCCCATGGCCGAGAAGATCTTCGAGGGCCATCTCGCGAAGGCCGGGCTCGCCGACCGCGTTCGCCTGAGCAGCGCAGGTACGGGAAGTTGGCATGTCGGCGATCCCGCGCAGGCGCGGACCGTTGCGATACTCCGGCGCCACGGTTACAGCACCGAGCACGCAGCGGCGACCGTCGGCGACGATCATCTCGGCGCTGATCTGGTGATCGCACTCGACACCGGCCACGATCGCGCGTTGGCGCAGCTCGGAGTGCCGTCCGAACGGCGGCGGCTGCTGCGAAGCTTCGACCCCGACGCCGACGGACCCGACGTTCCCGACCCGTACTACGGCGACGTCTCCGACTACGAATTGGTCCACCGCCAGATCGAAGCGGCTGTGCCTGGCCCACTGGAATGGGTTCGGCGCGAGTTGGCCGCTACCGTGGACTAGTGCGTCGTCTGAAATTTCTGCTCCGCCCGGGCTGGATCATCCTGGCGCTACTGGTCGCTGCATTCGCCTACCTGTGCTTCAACGTGCTCGCACCGTGGCAGCTTGGCAAGAACACCAGCACCGAGGAGCGCAACAGCCTGATCGAGGATTCGCTCGACTCCGATCCAGTCGGTGTCGAGGAATTCCTCGGCGCAGGGTTGCCCCGCAAAGAGGACGAATGGCGGCGCGTCGTCGTCACCGGTGAGTACGTCCCCGGCAGCGACGTGCTGGTCCGGCTGCGATCCAACGGTGGCTCACCGTCCTACGAAGTACTCACCGCGGTCCGGTTGAGCGATGGCACAGCGGTCATCGTCGATCGTGGTTACATCGACGCGGTCGAAGGAACGAAAGCACCGCCGGTCGCGGCAGCACCGACGGGGCCCGTGACCTTGGACGGCCGGATTCGACTGTCCGAAGGTACGGATCCGAGCAAGAGCCCGCTCACGACGGACGGCTATCGCCAGGTCTATTCGATCAACCCGCCGCAGGTGTCCGCATTCGTCGGGTTCCCGCTTGCCGAGGGCTACGTCCAACTCGACGACGATCAACCCGGCGGCTTCGAGCCGGTACCGCTCCCCCAACTCGACGCCGGACCGTACCTTTCCTACGGCTTGCAGTGGCTGGCGTTCGGCATCATGGCGCCGCTCGGTCTGGCCTACTTCGCGCGGGCGGAACTGCGGGAACGCCGCAAGGATCGCGAAGCCGGTGCCGCGCCACCCGAGCAGACGAAGGTTGCGACGAGCGAGCCGACGACGAACCCCGCTCCAACACCCACCGCCAAAGAGACGAAGCTTGCCGATCGGTATGGCAACCGTCGCTGAGCGGGAAGACCGCGAACCGGAGCCCGACGACCTACTTGCGGTCGGCGAAGTCGCTCGGCGAACCGGCGTCGTCGTGTCGGCACTGCACTACTACGAAACCCTCGGTCTGATCTCGTCCATTCGAACGCCGACCAATCAACGCCGGTATCGACGACACATGATTCGCCGGATCAGCCTCGTCGTGATCGCCAAACGGCTCGGCATTCCGCTTGCAACAGTCGCGACCCTGCTGGCTCCCCTGCCGATGGATCGTATGCCGACTCGTGCTGAGTGGCAACGTATTTCGAAGGCGTGGAAGCGAACGCTACAGGAGCGCAGGCGCATTCTCGAAGCGTTGGAGCACGAGCTGACCGGCTGCATCGGTTGTGGTTGTCTTTCGATGAAAGCCTGCAGGCTGCTCAACCCCGACGACGAACTCTCTCGCGAGGGTCCCGGCGCCCGAAGAGTCGAATGATCGACAAGCCCTTGACCTCGAGTCCACTCGAGGCTTTACGTTCGATTTCATGACAAGAACAACGTCCGATGCCTCTGTGGCACCACCATCCGGAACCTGGCGTGAACTCGTCACGGGCCGCTACGCGCCCGTGGCGGCAGTGCTCGCGGGCGGTGTCCTGTTGGAAGCAAGCAACGTCTACATCACCACCAGTCTGCTGCCGACGATCGTCGCCGACATCGGCGGCGAGGCGTACTACGCGTGGACGATGACGGCCTTTCTCGTTGCCTCGATCATGTCCGCGATGCTCGTCAGTCGTGTTCTGACCCAGCGTGGTTCGGTGACCGCGTACGTCCTCGCATTCGGCTTGTTCGCAGCAGGTTCGTTGATCTGCGCGGTGAGCCCGAACATCTTCGTGCTGCTCGTCGGGCGAGCCGTTCAAGGTCTCGGTGGCGGATTGCTTGCAGGGCTCGGCTACGCGCTGCTGCAACGTGCACTGCCGGAACGTCTGTGGGCGCGTGGCGCGGCGTTGGTATCGGCCATGTGGGGCGTCGGCAACGTGGTCGGGCCTCTCGCCGGCGGGTTGTTCGCACAGTTCGACGCCTGGCGCGGCGCCTTCGTCGCCCTTGTGATCGCCTCTGCCGTACTGATTTTCATGACGGTACGAGTCATCCCGCGCACAACGACAGCACGATCGACAGCGCCGGTCCCGTTCGGATCGCTCGTGCTGTTGACCGCGGCCGTCGGTGCGGTGAGCGTTGCGGGCATCGTGCCGCGCGGCGTTGCGACGGTCGCTGCCGTCCTCGTCGGGATCGGGTTGGGCGTGTGGTTCCTACGCCACGATCGACACGCGCGGGGTTCGGTACTGCCTGCTGTTGCGTTCGACCGCGGATCACCGTTGCCGTGGGTCTACCTCACGGTCGGGGTCCTCGCGTTCGGCATCGGAACAGAGGCCTTCATCCCGTACTTCGGCCAGGAGATCGGCCACCTCGCGCCGTTGACGGCCGGATTCCTCGGCGCCGCAATATCGTTCGGCTGGTCCCTGACGCAGGTCGCCAGCGCGACGGCGACCAAGGCTCGCACCGTACGACTGTTGACCGTTGCGGGGCCACTGGTGCTTGCCGTTGGCTTGGCGACCTACGGCGCCTCGACGGTTGCCGACCCCGGCACCTGGCTGATCGTCGGTTGGTTCGTGGCGTTGTTCGTGGCAGGAAGCGGAATCGGCACCGCATTCCCGCATCTCACGGTCAGCGCACTCGGCAGTGGTGGCACCGAGGAGGAGGGCGCGAAGGCCGCGTCGGGTATCAACACGGTCTTCATCATCGCCAGCGCGTTCAGCGCCGCACTTGCCGGAGTCCTGGTGAACCTCGGAGACACCGCAGTCCGTTCGGCGCATCTGCTGCTGTTCGCCTTCGCGATACTGACCATCGCGGGAATCGTCCCCGCGAGCAAGGCCGTCGCGTCGCGAACGAAATCGATCTAACGACGCCGAGCACGAACGGCGCACATTGCGAATGCGACAGCGATGGAACCGAATTGGACGATTGCAGACAAGCGCACCGCGCGCCGCAGGTCGGCCGCGGTCGGCGCCGGTCCGGAGCCGAGCATGGGACGCAATTCGAGTCCGTGGCGGTAGCGCGTCGGACCGCCGAGGGTGACGCCGAGCGCGCCGGCCGTAGCCGCTTCTACGACACCGGCATTCGGACTCGGATGTGCGCCTGCATCGGCGCGCCAAGCCTTCGCGGCAGCCGACGGCGACCCGGCGACGACAGGCGCCGACAGTATCGTCAGGACGCCGGTGAGCCGAGCGGGGATCCAGTTCGCGACATCGTCGAGTCTCGCACTTGCCCAACCGAACTGCCGATAGCGCTCGTTGCGGTAACCGACCATCGCGTCGAGGGTGTTCACCGCCCGGTAGCCGAGCAAGCCTGGCGCTCCTGCCACAGCGCCCCAGAAGAGCGGCGCAAAGGTTGCGTCCGAGGTGTTTTCGGCGATCGACTCGAGCGCGGCCCGCGCGAGACCCGCCGAGTCGAGCACCTCGGGATCGCGACCGCACAGCGACGGCAGCAACTCTCGCGCTCGGCCGAGATCGTCGGCCTCCAAGGCATCTGCCATCGCATTGCCAACTCGCACCAGCGATGTACCGCCGAGGACGGCCCAGGTCGAGATTGCAACCGCCGCAATGCCACCGCGCCGTAAAACGATTCCCACGGCGACCGCCGAACCGACGAGCGCCCCGGTGTACACGATTCCGGCAGCCCTGGCGTCACGGTAGACGCGGCGTTCCAATGCTGTTGCCGCAGTGCCGAAACCCGCGACGGGATGAAACCGCCGCGGGTCACCGAACCTGCGATCGGCGCCGTAGCCGAGTGCAAGCCCGATGGCCGCGGCGGTTCCCTTGTTCATGCAGCCGAGGTTACGGTCCCCTTCGATAATCCCGTGCGTCAGGCCGCGACGACCGCATCCCCGAGCAGGCGACCGTCGTGTGCCGACAGGCCGTGTGCCAGCGCCGGATCGTTGGCACACGCCTTGCGCCAGCCGCGGTCGGTGAGTGCGACGACGTACGGCAACGTTGCATTGGTGAGCGCGTAGGTCGACGTGTTGGGCACGGCGCCGGGCATGTTCGCCACGCAGTAGAAGACCGAGTCGGCGACGCGGTAGGTCGGGTCGCTGTGTGTGGTCGGCCGCGATGCTTCGAAGCAACCGCCCTGATCGATGGCGACGTCGACGAGTACCGAGCCGGGCTTCATCTGTGCGACGAGTTCGTCGGAGACGAGCTTGGGTGCCTTCGCGCCGGGTACCAGCACTGCGCCGATCACGAGGTCGGCCTCGCGCACCGCGCGCTCCAATTCGAACTTGTTGGAGACGACAGTTGTGACGCGACCGTCGAACAGTGCGTCGACCGCCCGCAACCGAGCGATGTTCAGGTCGAGCATCGTGACCTGCGCGCCCATGCCGACGGCGATCGTCGCGGCGTTCGTGCCTGCGACACCTGCGCCGATGACAACGACACTTGCGGGACGAACACCGGGGACGCCACCGATGAGGACGCCGGCGCCGCCGCCCGCCTTCATGAGGTGGTACGCACCGGCCTGCACGGAGAGTCGGCCGGCGACCTCACTCATGGGTGCAAGCAACGGCAGCGAACCATCGGCGGCCTGCACCATCTCGTAGGCGATGGCCGTTGTGCCGGACTGCAGGATCGCGTCGGTGCATGCCTGCGAAGCAGCGAGGTGCAGGTAGGTGAACAGCACCTGGTCGCGGCGCAGACGCGAATACTCCTCCGCGATCGGCTCTTTGACCTTGAGCAGCAGTTCGGCCTCGGCCCAGACGCGCTCGACGTCGGACTCGATGTGGGCGCCGACAGCCTCGTAGGCTGCGTCGTCGAATCCCGATCCGACACCTGCGCCTGCTTCTATCACGACGTCGTGGCCGTGTTCGACGAGTTCGTGTGCCCCAGCCGGTGTCAGGGCTACGCGGTACTCGTGATCCTTGACTTCGCGGGGTACTCCGACCTTCATTTTTAACTTCTTGGGTTCGTGACCTTGTGGGGTGAGCGAGAACTCGTCGCCGTCGAATACAAGTGTGAAGAACATTCGGAGCAATTGGAATAGTGCTGTATATGATTCTATATACTGTCGACATGTCGCCTGAATATTCACCTACGGCCCCCCGCAGCGCGCCCTCACCGAACGATCTTCGACCTGCGGCCCTCGACGACGTGGACCAGATCCTCGTCGACGCGCTGCGGCGCGATGCGCGGATGCCCAACAACGCACTTGCGGCACTGGCGGGCATCGCGCCGTCTACTGCTCTCGGGCGGGTGCGCTCGCTGATCGAACGCGGAGTGATCCGCGGGTTTCACGCCGACATCGACCCGCGTGCACTCGGCCGCGGACTGGAGGCGTTGATCTCGGTCCGCCTGCAGGCGCACGCACGCAAGCACGAGGCCTTCACCCGCCGCATCGCGAAGCTGCAGGAGGTCGTCGACATCTACTTCATCGCGGGGGCGAACGACTACCTGCTGCACATTGCTGTGCTCGACGCACATTCGCTGCGCGACTTCGTCATCGAACACCTCGGCGCCGATCCCGAGGTCGCGGGCACCGAGACCACCCTCATCTTCGAACACCTGCGACCCCGGCCATGAGGCGTCTGCGAGAAGGTGTGCAAACCTGATGCCATGAAAATACAACTCGGCGACGACGCGCCGGATGTCGACGACACCGCCTGGATCGCACCTAACGCGACCGTGATCGGCAAGGTCCGCCTCGATGCCGAGGTCAGCATCTGGTACGGCGCCGTGGTCCGTGCCGACCTGGAAACGATCACCATCGGCGCGAAGACCAACATTCAGGACGGCTGCGCGCTGCACTCCGATCCAGGCTTTCCGCTTGTCGTCGGATCCGGTGTATCGGTCGGGCACAACGCGATCCTGCACGGCTGCACGATCGGCGACGACGTCCTCGTCGGCATGGGGGCCACCATCCTCAACGGTGCGAAAATCGGTGCCGGCACCTTGATCGGCGCGAACGCGCTTGTGCCTGAAGGCGCCGACATCCCGCCCGGCTCACTCGTTGCAGGCCTGCCCGCCAAGGTGCGTCGCGAACTGAGCGAAGCCGAGGGTAATCACATCAAGCTCAACGCGGCTGTGTACCTGCACAACAAGTCGATCCACGAAGGTGGCCGCGAAATCTGATGAACCGACGTCGCGTGGCACCGTATGTGCGCTTCGCGCCGTTGCTCTTGGTGCCTCCGACGCTGTTGGCGAGCACCTTCCCCGGCGAATACCGGGTGCCGATGAGTTATTGGCTGCTTGCCATGGCGGCGGCAGCCGTATTCGCCGTCGGGGACCGCTGGCCCTTCGTCGTCTCGATCGTGCTGTCTGCCTTGGCCATTCCGATGTTTGCTGCCCACGTGTGGAGCATCGCCGAGCTCATCCCCTACCTCGGCGCGGCGGCACTGGCAGAGGTAGCGATGCGCCGATCCAGCAACATCACGATCTCCGCTGCGGCGGCAGTGTGGACGGCAGCGGTGCTGGTCGGCGTCTGGCTCGACAATCACGACAGCTTCTGGCGCGCAGCAACCGCGATCACCACTATTGCTGTAGTTGCCATCCCGCTGCTGCTCGGTCTGTATCTCCGATCGCAACGCGACCTTGCCGCGACCTATCGCGCGCTGGCTGCCGATGCCGAATCCCGTACGCGCAGTGCGGAACGGGCTGCGCTCGCCCGCGAACTGCACGATCTGGTGGCACACCACATGGCGTCGATCGTGCTACGAATCGGCGTCGCAGAACATGTTCTCGGTGACGCGGATCCACGGGTCGTCGCTGTTCTCGGCGATGTCCACCGCACAGCGTCCGGGGCGTTGACCGATATCCGGCGGCTACTTGTCGCGCTGCGTGACCCCGACCTGAGCACCGTCACCCTCGTCGATCCGGATTCGGTCGCTGTCGAGATTCGCGCGGCGATCGAACGTACGCGTGCAGCGGGCTTCGTCGTCACCGACGAGATCGGTTCCGACATAGGCACACTCGACGCCATCGGCAGACTCACGCTCGTCCGCGTCGTACAGGAGGCGCTGACCAACGTGATGAAACATGCGCCTGCGGGATCGCCTGCACACGTGGCAGTTCGGCACGACGGCTCTCGGATCACCCTGCGGATCGCCTCCAGCACGGCACCAGCGCCTGCCTCGCGGCCGGGGCACGGGATCGTCGGGATGGCAGAACGCGTCGAACTCGCAGGTGGCGAACTTTCGGTCGGATCGAGCGCCGACGGTTGGGACGTTGTCGGCTGGCTGCCCGAGGAGGCGACGCCGTGATCAGGCTTGTGATCGTCGACGACCAGCGTTTGGTTCGGGCAGGGCTCCGGATGTTGTGCGAGTCGACCGACGACATCGAGGTCGTCGGCGAAGGTGCCAACGGGATCGATGCCATCCGGCTTGTGGCCGAACTCGCACCCGACGTCGTACTGATGGACCTGCGGATGCCCGGCTTGGACGGTGTGGCGGCCACGAGGCAGATAGCGGCCTCGCACTCGGATTCGAAAGTACTGGTACTCACAACGTTCGACGACGACGATCACCTCTACCCCGCTCTTGGTGCCGGCGCTGCGGGTTTTCTGTTGAAGGACACCGCGCCCGCCGATCTGCTCGACGCGATCAGACGGATCGTCGACGGCGATATGCACTTCTCCCCCGCACTACTGCACCGACTCGTGGGCAGGGCGCTGGCAGCGACGAGCGCCGACGACCGGCGCGAGGACGACATCACCTTCACCGCTCGCGAATCCGAGGTTCTTGCCCTCGTCGGCGAAGGACTGAGCAACCAGGAGATCGCCGACCGTTTGCACCTCGGCGTCACCACCGTGAAGACGCACGTCTCGAACCTGATGGAGAAGTCGGGCTGCGACAACCGCGTTCGACTGGCGGTCTTCTCGTTACGTCGTTAGTGGTGCATGCCCGACATCCCGGGCATGTCCATATCCATCGGCATGTCCATCGTCATGGGCTCTGCCTTCTGCCCCGGTGCGAGAACGAGGAACTGCCCCATCATGCCTTTGTCCTCGTGTAGCAGCAGGTGGCAGTGATACATGTACGGGAAGGTGGGGTCAGTGTATTCGCTGAAGCGCAGCGCAAGCCGAATCCGTTGTCCTGGTGGCGTATAGACCGTGTCCTTCCACCCGGCCAGCGCGGGCGGTGGTGGCGAACCGTCGATATCGAGGATCTGGAATTGAGTGTCGTGGACGTGAAAGTTGTGCGGCCAGTTGTCCTTGTTGTGGACGGTCCACACTTCGGTGGTATCGACGGTCGGGGTGAAGTCGATGCGGTTCATGTCCATCCGGACGCCGTTGATCATGAACCACTGCAGAACGAATTCGCGATTCACAACCGCAGCAGCACTGTTCGGCGCATCGATCGTCGCGAGCGTCTCAGGTAAAGGCAAAGATCCGACGAGCCGTGCCGCCGTACGCAACTCCAGAATGTCGAAACTGTCTGTCAGCCCGTATGCCGCTGCGTCGGATTGTTCGACGCCGCCGAAGCGGTCGATCGGATACGACCGCAGCATCGTCGTCCCCCCGACCTCACCGCGACGACGATCTCGATCCGCTCCCCTGGACTGAGCTGAATCCGCTTGGCGGCGAACGGCGCCGCGAGCAGACCGCCGTCGCTGGCAATGACGTCGAAGTCACGATCGTCGGCGAATCCGAAGTTGTACAACCGCCCCGACGAACCGTTGAGCAGCCGCAGCCTCACGATGTCGGTAGTCGCCGAAAGATAGGCGCCGGCAATACCGTTGGTGACGATCGTGTCGCCGAGCAGACCGACGTCGGTCGGGTCGGAGTCGTCGAGCTCGCCGTCGGAGGTGAACCGTCGGTCGGCGACGATCACAGGAAAGTCGTCGACGCCATACGATTTGGGTAGGCCGAGCGCGTCGGACTCGTCGTCGTCGACGATGAACATTCCGGCAAGACCTCGATAGACGTGTTTCTCGGTCGAGCCGTGCGGATGCGGGTGGTACCAGAGGGTCGCCGCGGGTTGCTTCACGGTCCAGGTCGGTTTCCAGGTCGCGCCGGTTTCGATCGTCTGATGTGGACCGCCGTCGAATTCGGCAGGCACGTGCATGCCGTGCCAGTGCACCGAGGTCGGCTCTGGCAACGCGTTCTGAATGGTGAATGCCACCTGCTCGCCGCGTCGGGCCCGGATCGTCGGACCGAGTTGGCTGCCGTTGTATCCCCATGTGGCGGTCGACTTTCCGGCAAGCATGGGCGAGTTGCCGGGTGCCGCAACAAGGGAGAACTGCCGCACGCCCGATGCGTCGACCACCGAATCGGCAAGGGGCGGCAACGGCAGTGGCCGCATTCCCGTTTCCGTGGGCGTCGAACTGCCTTGCCCGAGAGCACATCCCGCGGCGGCGACGATAGGCGCGGCAGCCAGCCCGCGTAGGAACGTACGTCGAGACAGGGTGTTCATCATTCTCCTCGTTGGGTGTCGGATTTCAGTCTTCGCGAGAGCGAATCCGGGCAACTCCACCCCGCGGCCGGACTTCGGCCACCGAATCTCCTCCCCACGGACCTTGCGGAGACGGCAAGGCCGTGTTAGGCCCATCCCATGAGCCCCGAGGTCGTCCACGCGAGCGTCGCCGAGTTGATCACTCGAGCGAAGACGCTCGTCATGCCGAGCCAACGCACGATCCTCGGCATCACCGGCGCACCGGGAGCGGGTAAGTCGACGCTGTGCGAGGCGCTGAGAGCTGCGCTCGGCTCCGATACCGCCGTGGTCGGGATGGACGGCTTCCACCTCGCGAACAGCGAGCTGCGCAGACTCGGGCGCGCGTCGCGGAAGGGCGCGCCGGATACGTTCGATGCGGCGGGGTATGCGGCACTCCTCGAGCGACTACGAACAGACGACGGCGTCGTCTACGCCCCACTGTTCGATCGCAGTCTCGAGCAATCGATCAATGCTGCGATTCCGATTCCTGCCGGTGCCAGGTTGATCCTGACCGAGGGCAACTACCTGCTCACGGACTCCGGCAGCTGGCCTCGGGCACGGGCAGCGATGGATCAGGTGTGGTTCCTCGAGCTGCCCGGCGGAACTCGTCGCCAGCGGCTTGTCGCGCGGCACGAGGCACACGGTCGGACTGCATCGGAGGCGGCCGAATGGGTCCGCGATGTCGACGAGCAGAATGCCGAACTGATCGAAAAGACCCGCTACCGCGCGGATGTTGTTGTCACGCTTGCAGACTCGTCCTGATCGACTCTGGCCCGCTGCAGCAGGAAGACAACTGCCGCGCCGAGCACCGAGACCGTCGCCGTCACGAGCGCCGCGTGGTTCCAGCCGTCGAAACCTGACCGGGACGCGATGACCGCGACGACGGTGACACCGACTGCCGACCCGACGTAGCGGGCGGTGTTGTTCGCGCCACTGCCCATCCCGCCCCGTCCGGCGGGAACACTGGCAACGGCTTCGCGCCCGAGCGCAGCGTTGAGCACGCCGCTCGCGACGCCGGCGACCAACAGACCGGGGACGAATCGCGTCCACGTGGACGAATCATCGATCCCGAACAACATCAACTGGCCGACACCGACGCCGAGCAGTCCGATCGCGAGCTGTACCTGGCCGGTGACGGTCGGCGGGATGCGGCGCGCAAGCAGCGCGGTCGCGACGCTGGTGCCCGACCACAGCAGCAGCAGGAATGCCGCGTGCAATGCCGAGATATCGAGGGCTACAACGACGAACCCCGGCAGGTAGGACATCAACGCGATGATTCCCGCACCGGTGGCCAGCGCTGCTGTCGTAGCACCGACGAACGGCTTTCGCTGGAACAGTGCCGGGTCCAACATCGCAGAGTCACTTCGATACTCGACGACGACGAAAGCGGTCAGCAACACGACGGCGCCGACTGCGAGGCCGATCACATCGGCCGACACCCAACCTTGGCGGCCTTCGACAAGGGCCGCGAGCAATGCGCTCATGCCCGCTGCCAGCAGCACGGTCCCATAGAGGTCGAGTTTTCGAGTCGTCTCCGTCCTGGATTCTTCGACGAGGTAGTGCGACGCAACAGCGACGATCAGCGCGGCCGCAAACAGGAACCAATACACATCACGCCAGCTCAGCGCCCTGTCGAGCCCGGCAGACAGGAGTGGTCCGATCGCGATGCCTGCCCCGACGCTGGCACCCCACACACCGCTGGCGGCAGCGCGCGACGGCCCCGCCGGGTAGGCGTGCGCAATGATGCCGAGGCTCGATGCGATAACCGCGGCGCCACCGACACCCTGAAGAACACGGGCAAGTACGAACACGAGCGTGTTCGGGGCGAGCGCGCAGACGACCGACGCGACTGCGAGTGTGATCAGGCCGATCTGGAAGGTCCGCCGCCGACCGTAGTCGTCGGAGATCGTTCCGGTCGAGAGCAGTACCGCACCGAGGCCGATGCTCATCGAGCTGAGGATCCAGGTTTTGCCTGCGGTGTCGGCGCCGAGTCCGGCCGCTGTGCTGTTGACGGTTGCCAGTGGCGCTGTGAAGGAGATCAGGGTGAGCAGGGTCCCCAGACCGGCAGCCGTGAGCGCATGTGGTGCTTTCATGAAAGGAGAACCTCGCCTGAATCGCAGTCTGTTGAACGAACCATTCGTAGTGAAAGTAGCAGATTGGTTCGGTGAACAGACCATGGCTGTATCATGACGTTATGGCACTCGGTACCGACTACGCGCGGCAGGACTGCTCGCTCGCGCGAGCGCTCGAGCTGATCGGCGAGCGGTGGACGATGCTCATCCTTCGCGACTGCTTCTTCGGGGTGCGCAGGTTCACCGACTTTCAGGACCACCTGGACATCTCCAAAGCGGTGCTGACGCAACGGTTGTCCGACCTCGTCGACAACGGATTGCTGGCCCGCTCGCCCGAGCGACATGGGGAGTACACCCTCACCGACGACGCGCTCGCGCTGTGGCCTGCCATGTTCGCTCTGATGAAGTGGGGCGAGCAACTGCGGTCGCCGAACGGTCCGCGGCGGGTCTTTGCACACACCGAATGCGGGAGCGCTCTAGACGCAACGGGCCATTGCCCGGTGTGCGGTACGGCTCCGCGTCCCGCCGAACTGGAAATGCGACCAGGCCCGGGAGCGAACACATCGATCCGCACCGACCGGGTCTCGGTGGCGCTACGGCGTGCCCGCCCCCTCCTCGAGCCGCTCCGGCTGTAGCGGGCGCGACCGAACGAGGTGTTCGTAGACGTAGTCGTCGAGGGGAAACGTCTTGCTGGCTTTGGTCGCCTGATACGCCGTGGTGGGGCGAAGGAACGAGAAGTCGCCGTGATGATCGATGTAGTAGGAGTTTGCGTTCGCGCAGGCTCGCCCGTGCATCATCGTCTCCGACGAGCGTGGCCTGATGAAGTCGTAGAACCGGTCGTTGGCTTCCGGCGTGACCGACACAGCAGTCGCGCCGCGTCGACGCGCCTCGGTGATCACGCGGACTGCATGGCGAGATACGTTCTCCACCATCACATGCCAGGAGCTGCCACTCCACGCGTACGGGCCGAAGATCATAAACGTGTTCGGTAGCTCGGGCATGGAAACACCCTCGTAGGCCTTCGCGCGCTCGTTCTCGTAGAAGTCCGCGAGATCGAAACCGTTGCGTCCCTTGACCGGTCGCATTCGGAACACTCGCGGACTCTGCGCCATTTCGAAACCCGTTGCGAGAACGAGCACGTCGGCGTCACGGTGGACGCCGTTGACGTCCCTGATCCCGGTCGGTGTGATCTCGGCGATGCCGTCGGTCACCAGTTCGACGTCGTCACGGGTGAAAGTCTTGTAGTAGATGTTCGACACGCTCGGCCGCTGCAGCCGAACCCGTACTCGGGGGTGAGCTTTCGCCGAAGCGTGCGATCGCGTACCTGCGTGAACAGGAACGCCTGCGTCGCCCAGGCCGGGATCTTGGAGATCGGCGCAACCTGCTTGCCGTACACCGTGATTGCGACGAGCCCGACTTCGACGAATCCGGCAACCACACCACGCACACCCGTCTGCAACCCAGGCACGTACTTCAGCGCCGCCTGCGCGACGCGTGGAATCTTGAAGTCCGGCTTGGCGAATACCCAGACTGCTCGGCGTTGGTACACATCGAGATGACCTGCGGCACGGGCAACCTGCGGAATCATCTGCACCGACGTCGCGCCGGTCCCGATCGCCGCCACCCGCTTGCCGGTCAGATCGAAGTTGTGATCCCAGTGTTGGGTCTGAATTACTTTGCCCTGGAACGACTCCAGGCCCTTGATGTCCGGAACCCTCGGCTCGACGAAGGCTCCGAGCGCCGAGATGATGTAGCGGGCTGTGACGACGTCACCGGTGTCCGTCTCCAGCCGCCAGAGATGGTTCTCCTCGTCCCAGGTGCGCGACATAACCTCGGTCGACAGCCGCAGATGCGGGCGGATCTTGTATTTGTCGGCGCAGTGATCGAGATACGCCTTGACCTCGGCGCCCTTGGGGAACGTGCGAGACCAGTTCGGGTTCTTCTCGAACGAGAACTGGTAGGCGATACCCGGGACGTCGACTGCGACATCCGGATAGTGGTTGTTGTACCAGGTGCCGCCGATGTCGTCGGAACGCTCGATGATCACGAAGTCGTCGAGTCCCGCCTTCTTCAGCGCGATTCCCGCACCCAAGCCCCCGACGCCACCGCCGATGACGACAACCTCGTGCTGCGGGGTCGTGGACGTAGCGGTGGGTCGAGTGATGGACATGTTTGCAAGACTGACACACCAGTCCGTAAATGTCGAGGGCTCCTACTCCGGGGTGCTCATTCAGGGGGTTGAGCAGGAAGCACGTGTGCGCCCGTCTTGTCCGTGCTGAGGCTGAGCGAGGAGATGTACTGCTTCTCACCGTTGGGCCCGGGCGTATTGGACGCGATCATGTCCGGTCGTTCGAACTCCATCCCGGATACGTGACACATCAGCGTTTCGCCCGACGGGTTGCCGTATTCGTCGAACATCGGCAGGTCGATGCCGTCGTCGGTCCGACGCAGGTAGTACTTGCCCTTCGTCGCGATGGCCAGGATCGGCGGTGCGATCAGGGCGATCGCCACTGCGACGATCGGTGAGTACGGCTTGATCGCCGATCCGAATGCCCCGAAGAAGACCAGGATCGAGATGCTGGCCGAGAGCAACATCGACACGAAGCCGACCGGGTTGATGTCGTAGAGCATGCCGCGGCGGAATTCGGGCACCTTGGGCGACAGCTTCAGCAGGTACTTGTTGAACACGATGTCGGAGGCAACCGTCACGATCCATGCCATACCGCAGTTGGCGTAGAAGCCGAGAATCGTATTGAGGAAGTCGAACATGTTGGCTTCCATCAGGATCAGCGCGATCGCGACGTTGAAGATCACGAAGACGAGTCGCCCGGGGTAGTGCTTGGTGACGCGCGTGAAGGAGTTCGTCCACGCGAGCGAACCGGAGTAGGCGTTGGTCACATTGATCTTGATCTGGCTGATCACAACGAGGATCACCGCCAAAGTCATTGCGAGCCAATGCGGCATCATGTCCTGGTAGATCTCCAGGAACTGGTGCACCGGCTGGTTGGCGATGCCGGCACCGTCGGCCACGTTGGCGATGAGATAGACCGCGAGGAAAAGTCCGACGATCTGCTTGATCGCGCCGAAGATCACCCAGCCCGGGCCCGCGAGCAGGACGGCACTCCACCAGCGTCGCGAGTTTTCGGGCGTCTTGGGCGGCATAAATCGCAGGTAGTCGATCTGCTCGGCGATCTGGGCGATGAGCGACAGACACACACCTGCCGCCAGCATGACCGAACCGAGGTTGACGCCTTTGCCGTCCTCTGCGTCGGCGCCGCCGTACGCGAAGAAGGTGCTTATCGAATCAGGATGCCGCACAACGAGATAGCCGAAGGGCAGCACCATCATGATCAGCCACAGCGGCGTCGTCCAGACTTGCAGTGTCGCAAGCGCTTTCATACCGAAGATCACCAATGGAATCACCATCAGCGACGAGATCAAGTAGCCGAGCGGCAATGGTATGTGCAGCCCGAGTTCGAGCCCCTGCGCCATGATCGAACCTTCGAGCGCAAAAAAGATGAACGTGAAGGTCGCGAAGATGACGTTCGTCACCACAGATCCGTAGTAGCCGAAACCGCTTCCGCGCGTGATCAGGTCGAGGTCGATGTTGTAGCGGGCGGCGTAATACGCCAGCGGGAAGCCGGTCGCCATGATCACGATGGCGAACACAAGAATGCCCCACAGTGCGTTGCCGGTGCCGTAGGAGATGCCGATGTTCGCGCCGATCGCGAAGTCCGCCAGATAGGCGATACCGCCGAGGGCCGAGGTCGCGACAACGCCTGTCCCCCACTTGCGATAGCTGCGTGGCGCGAACCGTAGCGTGTAGTCCTCGAGGGTTTCTTTCAGGGCCGCCGAGTGATCGGCATTCGCGGCGACCGCAGCTTCTTCGGCTTCGCCGGTCTTCTCAGCTTCCAATGTCATGACGACAACTCCTCGAGACGAACACGCGCGAGCACGAAATATCCGTGAATCAGAGTCGCGCAGACTCGTATCGATGTTGTGGCGCCGCAGTAAAGACGGGGTTACCGCACCCCCGAGGGGCCTGCGACATCCCGAGAGTGGTGGATCCACACCCTCGGGTCGGTTTCCGATTTGCCCGGAGTCGCCGAAGGTTATTGCTACACAACGTCAGCCGCTTCGAGGGAGATTCACATGATCGGCAACAAGTATTCGATGACCACACGCATCGCAATCGCACTCGGCACAGGCGTCGCAGCGCTCGGCATCTCGTTGGCGGGAACCGCCGGAGTCGCGTCGGCAAAGCCGTGTCCGAGCAACTGTCACGACACCAACCCCAAGCCGAAGCCGCCGATCGATCTCGGCCCGGTGACGCCCCCGCCACTCCCCTTCTGCCACGTCGGTGTGCCGCAGCCGTGCCAGGCCTTCCCGCCGGGGTTCTAGTCTTCGCGTTCCGGCCGTTCCTTCTTGCGCTTGCCGAAGCTCACCGTGATTTTCTGAAAGTCCTTGTTGCGCTGAGCGAGCGCCTGGTCGGTATAGGCCCGGCGGTCGCCGGCGGTAAGGACGACGTTTTCGGTGAACGGCGTCAGTAGCGAGCGTGGATAGAGCTTGTCGATTCGCACGACGTTGACCTCGACGCACATCACGACCGCGAATGCGGCCAGGTAGATGAATGCCAGCAAGCCGAGGACAACCGCGAAGACGCCGTTGGTCGCCGACGAGTGCTGCACCACGCTCGTCACGTAGACGAGGCCGAAGGTCTGCAGCATCTGCCATACCACCGCTGCGGCAATGGCACCGGGCGCAACCTGCCGCAACGTCAAGGCCCGTGTGGTCGAGATTTTGAAGGCGACGGCAAAGACGATCGCGTTCAGGATCACCGTGCCGACCAGCGACACCTCGTTGAGGCCACTCCCGAAGTCGAGTGTTGCACTGATCTGGGTGACAACGGTCAAACCGATCACCGCGACGCCGACCGTTGCGAGAATGAGCAGCCCACGCACACGAGCAAAGATGGGGTCGCGGCGCATGTTTCGCGGTACCGACCACGCGATGTTCATCGCGTTCTGAAATGCGACGGCAACACCCAAACCGCCGTACAGCGCAACCACGACTCCGATCACCAGTCCCCCGGTACCGCCGCTGAGGGTGTCGGGATTTTCGAGCTGATCACCGATCACCGGAAACTGGCTCAGCGCCGAGTCCAGAATTCGTTCCTGCAACTCAGGATTCGAGACCAGCACGATGCTGAGAATCGTCGAGAGAATCAGCAAGAGCGGAAAGAGCGACACGAAGCCGTAGTAGGTGATCAGCGCGGCGAGATAGCCGCCCTGGTCGTCGACGAATTTGTAGACCACCGCGAGCGGAAACCCGAGCCACGGGTGCTTCTGCTGCATACGATCCAGCCAAGCGGTGACTTTCACCGACGCTGCCGTCCACCGCACCTGATGTACATAGTTCTGAGTTCTACCCGATCCACCCGCGAAACTGTGAACAATCGAGCTCGCCTAGCGGCATTCGACTCCTACGCAACGGTGGAGTTCGTCGAGTCGCCGGTCGAGATCGGCAACTATCGCGGCGTGTGCTCGTCTACCGTCGTCGGTCTTGATCAAGTTGGTGAGCTCGTACGGGTCGCTTTCCAGATCGTAAAGTTCGTACTCCCTGTCGACGAGAGAACGCTCGCGTTCATACCAGCGAACGTACAAATATCGCTCGTTGCGGACAGCACTCCACGACGGCATATCCAGCGCGTACATCGCCGACGGCTGGTTCGGCACCTGTTCCTGCGCAATGCCGTTCAGTCCACCGCCGCCCGGTCCGCCGTATTCGGCAGTGAAGTCGGTCCGCCATTGTGCATCGTCGTAACGCAAGGGACCTTCCAGCGACCGTCCGTCCATAGCGGCGGGTATCGGGATGCCGGCCCAGCCGAGCAGTGTGGGTGCGAGGTCGATGGACAATGCCATGGCGTCGGACCTGCCCTTGCCGATACCGGGCCCAGCAATGGCGAGCGGCACACGCATCGACTCTTCGTACGGCGCCATCTTCTGCGTCAGACGATGGGAGCCGAGGCTGTAGCCGTTGTCGGACGTGAACACCAGGTACGTGTTGTCGAGTTCCCCGACGCGGTCGAGGGTGTCCACGATGCCCGCAACCATCTCGTCGAGCGCCCGCAGGGAGCCGAGGCGGTTGGTGTAGTCGACGTCGTTGATCGCGGTGATCGTCGCCGCACGGACAAGCGCGGTGTCGATGAGCCACGACGGTTTGTCCGAGACGTCCGCCTCCTGATAGTTCGGAGTCCGCGGCGCGGCTGTCGGGACGACCTGAGACACATGGCGTGGTGCGGCTGGCAGCGGGAAGTGCGGCGCCGTCGAGGCCGCGTACCAGAAGAACGGGGTGCCGGAAACTGCTGCGTCGGTGATGAATTCGGTCGACTTCCTAGCGATGACGTCCGTCTGGTAGTCGGCGGGCGAGAACCCGTATTTGACGCGGACGCCGTTCTCGTTGAGCTGATAGTTGTACCCGGTATACAAAAAGTTGTCGACGCCGGCGTTCCAGTCGTCCCACCCCGGCGGAATGTGGTCCGGATCGTGTTCCAACCCGTTCAGATACTTACCCGCCATGCCGGTTCGATATCCAGCGTCGTGCAAATACGTTGCGATCGTTGAACTTTCGTTCCCGTTGTCACGGAAGGCGTCGAATCCACCCACCTCGCCCGCGTTGGTGAGCACGCCTGTGTTGTGGCCGTACTTTCCGGTCAGGATCGACGCCCTTGCCGCACAGCAGATCGGCATGGGCGCGAACCCGTTGTCGAATTCGATCCCGCGGTCCCGTATCAACGCCGCGGTGCGCGGCATCTCGGTCCACACCGGTGTCGCGGTCGCATCGAGGTCGTCGGCGAGTATGACGACGATGTTGGGTCGGTCGTCGGGTTGCTCGGCAGCGACTGCCGGCACAGGACTCGACGAAACGAACAGCGCAGATGCCGCGACAGCAACAACGAACGCCGCCGGGAATGGTCTGCGCCAGCGGCCTGTTGTCGACATAAGGAGCACTCTCACCGAGGAGTAAACGTATGTCAAAAGTAGGTCGCACACCCACAGCCGATCATCCGATCACCGTCCGACCCACCGGCGCTCGCGTCACCGTCCACGTCGGCGACCAGGTCGTAGCAGATTCGACAGCGGCGCTGACACTGCAGGAGGCGACTTATCCTGCAGTGCAGTATGTTCCGCTTGCCGACGTCGATGCCGCCCTGCTGGTGCGGACCGACACATCGACGTACTGCCCGTACAAGGGCGATGCGTCGTACTACACGATCACGACCTCGGCCGGGGATGTCGTCGACGCCATCTGGACCTACGACCAGCCCTACGACGCCGTCGCCGACATAGCCGGTCACGTGGCCTTCTATCCGAGCAAGGTCACCATCAGCGTCGGGTAGGGCGCTCCGCGCCTCGTGAGTCTTTTCGGAGGTCGGGCGCTCCGGAAGGACTCACGAGCCGCGGAGCGGCCTT
>NZ_JBIMSN010000144.1:0-32643 GCF_043944905.1 Antrihabitans spumae | reverse complement strand
TTTCGGCCTCACATCACGCGCCTCACGCCGATCGCATTACGCAACAGCCCGGATCCCGTCGCAAAACGTCAGGAATGGGCTGTGAGCGTCACTGCCCATGCGTGCACCCCGATCGTTCGTCGACACGAGCGGCAGGGCCGCGACGCAAGCGCGCCAGGGAAGGTAGCCTTCGAGAAGTATGTTGATCAGGCTGCTTCGCACTTATCTGCACCCCTACCGCAATCAGTTGGTGGGGGTCGTTGTGCTCCAACTGATCTCCGTGATCGCGGCGTTGTATCTGCCGAGCCTCAATGCCGACCTCATCGACAACGGCATCACCAAGGGCGACATCGGCTACATCTGGTCGACCGGCCTGATGATGCTGGTGTTCACCTTCGTCCAGATTGTCTGTGCTGTCGGATCCGTCTTTCTCGGTGCCCGTGCGGCGATGGCGGCCGGACGCGACATCCGCGGCGCGGTGTTGCATCAGGTCGGCACGTTCTCCGCGCGCGAGATGGGCCACTTCGGAGCGCCGTCTCTGATCACGCGCAATACCAACGATGTTCAGCAAGTTCAGCTGCTTGTCGTCATGAGCTGCACGATCATGGTCATGGCGCCGATCATGTGTGTCGGCGGCATTTTCATGGCACTGCGTGAAGACCTCGGTCTGTCGTGGATTCTTGTCGTCGCGGTGCCCGCACTCGGACTCGTGATGGGCTACATCATCGTCAAGATGGTGCCGGAGTTCCGCTCGATGCAGGTGAAGATCGATGCGGTCAATCGTGTTCTGCGCGAACAGATCACCGGTATTCGAGTGGTCCGCGCCTTCGTCCGCGAGCGTAACGAGACGTGGCGATTCGGCGTTGCCAACACCGAACTCACCGAAACCGCGCTCAGTGTCGGTCGGCTGATGGCACTGATGTTCCCGGCGGTGATGCTCATCAGCAATATCACCAGCGTCGCGGTCATCTGGTTCGGCGGGTACGAGATCGAGTCCGGCGAAATGCAGATCGGTTCGCTGACCGCGATGCTCAGCTACATCATGCAGATCCTGATGTCGGTGATGATGGCGTCGTTCATGGCGATGATGGTGCCGCGAGCGTCCGTCTGCGCCGAACGGATCAGCGAGGTTCTCGACACGGAGACGAGTGTTCAGCCGCCGCGCAAGGCCGAACCTTTCGCCGCCCACCCAGGCCTCGTCGAGTTCGGTTTTGCCGAGTTCGCCTACCCGGGCGCCGCGGAACCGGTGCTCAAATCGATCAGCTTCCGCGCCGAACCCGGCGAGACCACGGCGATCATCGGCGCCACCGGTTCGGGCAAGTCGACACTGCTCAACCTCATCCCGCGTCTGATCGACGTCACCGACGGTGCCGTGTACGTCGGCGAGACGGATGTCCGCAATCTCGACCCCGACCTGCTGCGTTCCCAGATCGGCGTGGTGCCGCAGAAGCCGTACCTGTTCTCCGGAACGATCGCCAGCAACCTGCGCTACGGCAACCCCGATGCGACGGACGACGAACTGTGGCGCTGTCTCGAGATCGCACAGGCCGCCGACTTCGTCAGGGAGATGACCGAAGGACTCGACTCGCCGGTGTCCCAGGGCGGTACAACTGTCTCCGGTGGCCAGCGGCAGCGTTTGGCGATCGCACGAGCGTTGGTGAAGCGGCCGAGTATCTATCTCTTCGACGACTCGTTCTCGGCACTCGATCTCGCGACCGATGCGCGCCTGCGCGCGGCGCTCAAACCGGTGACCGAGCAGGCGACCGTCATCATCGTCGCGCAGCGTGTGTCGACCATCAAGGACGCTGACCGAATCATCGTGCTCGACGACGGCGCAATCATCGCGATGGGTAAACACGACAAATTGCTCACCGAATGCCCTGAGTACGCCGAGATCGTCGACTCGCAGATGGCGGCGACATGACCCGCCCGGGCATGGTCGCGCCGGGAGCGCCGGGCACCAAGCCGAAGTCGTTCGGCCCGTCGCTGAAGCGCCTGTTCAACCGCCTCGCGCCGGAACGTCTCGCTCTGCTGATCATCGTGGGACTCGCTGTTGTCAGCGTTGTTCTGACGACGCTCGGACCGAACATTCTCGGCCACGCGACCAACATCATCTTCGACGGAGTCGTCGGCAAGGATCTGCCTGGCAACACCAAAGAAGAAGCGATACAACAACTTCGGGCGAGCGGCGACAACACGGTCGCCGACATGCTCGCCAACATGGACGTGACGCCCGGCGTCGGTATCGACTTCGGTGCCGTCGGTCGAGTGCTTCTGCTCGTGCTCGTCATCTATGTCGTCGCATCGGTGTTCCAGTGGTTGCAGGGGTACCTGCTCAACATCACGATCCAGCGGACGGTCAAGCGTCTGCGCAGCGACGTAGAAGACAAACTGCATCGACTGCCGTTGAGCTACTTCGACGGGGCTGCCCGCGGCGATGTGCTCAGCCGGGTCACCAACGACGTGGACAACGTGTCACAGAGCCTGCAGCAGACGATCAGCCAGATGATGATGTCGGTCCTGTCGGTGCTCGGCATTCTCATCATGATGCTGTGGATCTCGCCGGTGCTGTCGCTGATCGCTATCCTGACGGTGCCCGCGGCCATCATCGTGACGGCCGAGATCGCCAAAAGGTCCAAGCCGCATTTCGCGGATCAGTGGAAGCACACCGGCTTGCTCAACGCTCAGGTGGAAGAGGCGTTCACCGGGCACGAGTTGGTCAAGGCGTTCGGTCGCAGTGCCGAGGTCGAGGAAGCGTTCGACAAGCGCAACGAGGAGCTGTTCCAGTCCAGCTTCAGGGCGCAGTTCATCTCCGGAATGATCATGCCTGCGATCATGTTTCTGGGAAACCTCAACTACGTTCTCGTCGCGGTCGTCGGTGGTCTTCGGGTCGCGTCGGGTCAGCTCAGCCTCGGCGAAGTCCAGGCGTTCATCCAGTACTCCCGTTCGTTCACGCAGCCGCTCACCCAAATCGGTGCGATGGTGAACCTGCTGCAGTCGGGCGTCGCCTCGGCCGAGCGGATTTTCGAGATTCTCGACGCCGACGAGCAACGACCCGATCCTGATCCTGAGGAGCGGCCGAACGTCGATCGCGGACGCGTCGAATTCGAGAGTGTCTCCTTCCGCTACGAGAAGGACACCCCGCTGATCGAGCGGTTGTCACTCGTCGCGGAGCCCGGTCAGGTGATCGCGATCGTCGGGCCGACGGGTGCGGGCAAAACGACGCTGGTGAACCTGATCATGCGATTCTACGAACTCGACTCCGGCTGTATCACCCTCGATGGCGTCGACATCTCGAAGATGAGCCGCGACCACCTGCGGTCGCGAATCGGCATGGTGCTCCAGGACACCTGGTTGTTCGGCGGCACGATCAAGGAGAACATCGCCTACGGGAACCCGATGGCAAGCGAGAAAGACATTCTTGCTGCAGCGCAGGCGGCGTACGTCGATCGTTTCGCGCACTCGTTGCCGGACGGCTACGACACCGTCATCGACGAAGAGGGCGGCGGCGTCAGCGCGGGAGAGAAGCAGTTGATCACAATCGCGCGGGCGTTCCTGGCGAAGCCGTCGATCCTGATCCTCGACGAAGCCACGAGCTCGGTCGATACGCGTACCGAGTCCCTCGTTCAGCACGCGACCGCGGCGCTGCGCAGCGACCGAACCAGTTTCGTTATCGCACATCGACTTTCGACCATCCGCGACGCGGACCTGATCGTCGTGATGGAACACGGACAGATCGTCGAGCAGGGCACGCACGATCGGCTGCTTACCAGCCGCGGTGCTTACTACCGGCTCTACAACAGCCAGTTCGTCGGCGCGGCTGCTGACGCCTGAGCACGCCTGGTTGGATGGGAGGGTGCCCTCCGAATCCATGCCCGACCTGTTCACCGTCACAACGCAACTGCCTGGCAAGCATGGCCGAACGGGACTGCTGACCACACCGCACGGCGAGATTCGGACCCCCGCTTTCATTCCGGTCGGCACCAAGGCGACGGTCAAGGCAGTTCTACCCGAGGCCGTGAAAGATCTTGGCGCGCAGGCAGTTCTGTCGAACGCCTACCACCTGTACCTGCAGCCCGGATCGGACATCATCGATGAGGCAGGCGGCCTGGGCGCGTTTATGAACTGGCCTGGCCCGACTTTCACCGACAGCGGTGGCTTCCAGGTCATGTCACTCGGCGTCGGCTTCAAGAAGGTGCTCGCCATGGAAGCGGTCGGCGTGCAGAACGACGACGTCATCGCATCCGGAAAAGAACGGCTTGCCAAGGTCGACGACGACGGGGTGACGTTCAAATCGCATCTCGACGGGTCGGCGCACCGGTTCACTCCCGAAGTGTCGATGCAGATCCAGCATCAGCTCGGTGCCGACATCATCTTCGCCTTCGACGAGTTGACCACTCTGCTGAATACCCGTGGCTACCAGGAGAGGTCGGTCGCTCGGACGCAGGCGTGGGCGATCCGCTGCGTCGCCGAACATGAGCGGTTGACAGCCGAGCGGTCGCACAAGCCCTATCAGGCACTCTTCGGCGTGGTGCAGGGTGCGCAGTACGAGGATCTGCGTCGCGAAGCCAGTCGCGGACTTGCCTCGATCACGGGGGAGACCGGTCGGGGATTCGATGGTTTCGGCATCGGCGGTGCGCTGGAGAAGCACAATCTCGGCACGATCGTCGGCTGGTGCAGCGACGAGTTGCCCGAGCACAAGCCGCGGCACATGCTCGGCATCAGCGAACCCGACGACCTGTTCGTCGCCGTCGAGAACGGTGCGGACACGTTCGACTGCGTCAATCCGTCACGAGTCGCTCGAAATGCTGCAATCTATTCTCCGACTGGACGTTTCAACATCAACACCAGTCGCTTCCGCCGCGACTTCACGCCCATCGACGACGAGTGCGACTGCTACACCTGCGCGAACTACACCCGCGCCTACCTGCATCACCTGTTCAAGGCGAAGGAGATGCTGGCGTCCACGCTGTGCACGATTCACAACGAACGATTCACCATTCGACTCGTCGATCAGATCCGCGAGAGTATCGATGGCGGCTGGTTCGACGACTTGAAGAAGCAGACGTTAGCCAGCTTTTACGGGAACTGAGACCGACGCCGCGTACGAGGGTTCGCGCTTCTTGATGAACGCGATCGCGCGGTAGGTGATCGGGAGGACCAACACCTCGACGAGCGTCTTCCACAGGAAGCCGACGATCACGTAGTTGACGAAATCTCGCCAGGTGGTGATGCCGATGACGCCGGCGGCGATCGAGCAGAAGATCAGCGTGTCGGCGAGTTCGCCGACGACCGTCGAACCGATCAGTCGTGCCCATAGATGCTTTTCCTTGGTGCGTTCCTTGATCAGGACCAGGACCAGCGAATTCAGCAGTTGGCCGACGAGATAGGCCATCAAGCCGGCGAACACCAGACGCGGCACGACGCCGACGACCGACTGGAACGAATCCTGGTTATCGTAGAACGCCGCCGAAGGCAGTTCGACGGCGACCCAGAAGCAGAACGCACCGAGGATCAGCGCGCCGAAGCCGAGCAGAATCGCCCTGCGCGCGGCCTTGAAGCCGTACACCTCGCTGAGGATGTCGCCGAGAATGTAGGCAAGTGGGAAGAGGAAGAAGGCGCCATCGGTGTTGATCGGCAGAATCTGCAGTGGACCGAGCGAAAGCTCCGACGCCCCGAAGAACGCCACGCCCTTCGACGCACAGACGTTGGAGATGATCAGCGTCGCGGTGAAGAGGGCAACAATGGTCGGGTAGAACCCCCTGCCGACGTGCGCAAACGCGGTGTCGGTGGAGATGGGGTCCTGCTCGTTGGGCTCGGTCACGCGCTACATCCAATCAGCAGGATGACCAGAGCGCACAATCGAGCGGTGGCCTACACGTCGCGTAGCTTGCGGAGCCGACCATCAAACACCTGACTGGCCGAGTCTCGAAGAATGAGAGACACGGCCTAGTCTTTCCGCTATGACCAACGCTGGCGGTAATGACGACTGGCTGCGCAAGCGCGACGACTCCGGCGCGGCGCCGGGTGCGACGCCACCCGCGGACGAAACGACTGTGAACCCATCGCCGTATCCACCGGCCGATCCCGGACCTCAGTACTCGGGTTATCCGCTCGATCCGAACGCCGCCCCGCAGCCGTACCCGAGTTATGGCGCCCCGCCGCCGCAGGGGACGCCGTACCCGACGCAGGCCTTTCCTCCGCAACCCAGCTACGAGCAGCCCGGTTACCCACAGCAGCCGAGCTATCCGCAGCAGCCGGGTTACCAACAGCCGGGCTATCCGCAGCAGCCCGGCTACCCGCAACAGCCGGGATATCCCGCCGCGTATCCGCAGTCGTTCGGTGACGTCCCGCGCCCTCAGGGGACCAACGGGATGGCCATCGGATCGCTGATTACCTCGATTTCGGCGATCCCGCTGTTCTTCTTCTGCTTCTTCCTTGCGCCTGTCGCATCGATCGTCGGCGGCATTCTCGGGTTCGTCGCGTTGAATCAGGTGAAGCAGTCCGGCCAGGAGGGACGCGGTGTTGCACTCGCGGGCTTGATCGTCGGAGCGGTCGGGCTTGTGTTGACCATCGTCCTCGCCATCATCTTCATCGTTGCGATCGGCAGTATCGACTACACCTACTGAGTCACGACCCAGGGCGTCCGGGGGAGTTGCGCAGGGTCGAACCCGTCGAGCAACTCCGCCGGCGTCGTTCCGTTCAGCTGCAGTGATGCCGCGATGATGCCGACGACATCGCGCGGGGTTCGGCCGGCGGCGAGGTGGTCGGCCAGCGTCACCGGTCCGTCCCGTTTGGCGAGCCGCTGGCCCTGTGAGTTCAGTGCAAGCGGGACGTGGACGTACTCGGGGACGGGCAGACCGAGCGTGTGCGCGAGGTAGACCTGGCGAGGAGTCGACGGCAGCAGGTCGTCGCCGCGGACCACTTGATCGATCTGCTGTTCTGCGTCGTCGACCACGACCGCGAGGTTGTATGCCGGAGTCAGGTCGCCGCGGCGCAGGACGAAATCGTCGACGACGCCGGTGTAGCTGCCGTGCAGTTCGTCGGTGATCGGCAACTCGTGGACAGTTGCTCGCAACCGCAACGCGGGAGCTCGACCTGTGGCCCGCAGCGCTGCACGCTCGGAGTTCGTCAGGTTGCGGCAGGTGCCGGGATAGGCGCCCTGCGGTGCGTGCGGCGCTGAAGCGGCCCGCTGGATTTCGCGTCGCGTGCAGAAGCATTCGTAGGTGGAACCGGCATCGTGGAGTCGGGCAGTCGCAGCCTCGTACAACGGCAAGCGCTCGGATTGCCGAACGACGGCGCCGTCCCAGTCGAGTCCGATCGCAGCGAGATCAGCGAGCTGACGCTCCTCGGAGCCGGACCGCGCGCGATCGAGGTCTTCGACCCGCAGCACAAAGCCGCGAGCCGTTGATCGTGCGAAAAGCCATGCGAGCAAAGCTGTTCGAAGATTGCCGAGGTGGAGGTCGCCCGACGGACTCGGTGCGAACCGACCGTGACCCGCAGCCGACCGCGGGACGAACTTTGCTGGGTTCACAACCGCCCAAGATACTGCAGGCGGCTACGCCGCTCGTGCGTCTTTTCGGCGGGCCCGCCCTCCAAAAGGACTCACGAGCCGCTTGCGGCCTCAGGCTTTTCGACCGAGAAATGCAAGCACCGCGGTCTGCTGGTCGGCATCGACGGGTGCGTCCAACTCCGGACCGAAGGCGCCGGGTGTCCGAATCGCCGGACCCATGCTTTTCGCGAACGCGTCGACCCACTCGAGGTCGGCAGCGTCGATCGTGTCCTCGATGCCCGTCGCGTGGGCGATGTCCCAGCCATGGACGATGAGGTCGGCGCAGAAGAACGTGTCGAACGACGCACGCAGAGTGGTCGTGCCGAAGCCGCCGTCGTACTCGCGATCGGCCTTGGCGGGATCGTCGAGAATGCTCTGCACCGCATCACGCGTGTGGTGCCACGCTGCGGACGGATCGTCGTCCACGGAAGGTCCGGGCGGCACCGAGAGGTCGACCTTCGTCACGAAGTCGGCTTGGCTCTCGACGACGTGGCGAAGTACGTCCCTCGCGGTCCATCCTTCGCAGGGAGACTGCGCGTCCCAGTTCTTTGCCGGCACAGCGTCGACACGATCGGTCAGCGCGGCGGCGAGCCGACGGTAACGGTCGGCTGTGGGCTCTTCGGGTGTACTCGTCGTGTTCATAAATCCATCGTCAGCCCGGACCGCCGCCCGGCGATTGCACATTTCGGAAAACTTCGAGGCGGGGTCGCAACTGCGTCAGGTCGATCTCGTCGCCGTGTTCCAGCTTTGCCGATATCCCCGCGGCGTAGCGAACGAGACCGGGAGCGTCGATGTCGTGTGGTGGGGTGTCGCTTTCGTTCGCCAACCGTAGCTCGGCCCGCCGCAGCAAGGTCAGTGCACCTTTGACATTGCCGCGCTGAATGTGGGTGATCCCAACCGCGAGCTGCGCGAGGCCTTGCCATAGTTCCCGCTCGGACTGGGGCCCGTTCTTCCACGCCGCCTCGAGCACTTCGTGCGCGTTGAAAGCCAGGCCGCGGTCCAGCAAATCCTGTGCGTAGGTGAGCGTTTCGGCAGGTGGAAGGTCGAGGTCGTCGGGGATACGCTCGACTCCCTCGCTTCCCGGCGGCAGTGGTCGACCGAGTGCGTCGCGGGGTCGTGAGCTGCGCGCCCTGCCGTCCTCGTCGCGATCACGTTCGATGTCGGGCACGCCCCGATCCTACGTGCGTCACGATCACGTCCAATTCCGCAGAATCGCCGTCGAGGCGTACATGAGCTGTACTAACGTCGCCCAGATGAGCGACATCGCCGTGGTCGTCGGCGAACTCCGCGAGGAGTGGGGGACCACAGACCGAATGATCGCGAAGCTCTCGTCGGCGCAATGGAATCTCGAGACGCCGAGTCCAGGCTGGCGTATCAAAGATCAGATCGCGCATCTCGCAACCAGTGACGCTGCTGCCTTGGCCGCCGCGAAGTTTGCTGGCCTCGCGACGCCGCCGTCACCGGCGGAGGTCACGGGCAAGGCGTTGGATCCATCGGTGCTCGGCGACCAGTCCGCGCGACTGACCGCGCGTATGCCCCAGCCCGTTGTCGTCGGTCTGTGGCGTGCCACCCGACGAAAGCTTGCCGAGACCTTGATCGAGTTACCGAGCGACCGCAGAATTCCGTGGTTCGGCCGGTCGCTCACCGCGTCGGCGATGGCAAGTGCTCGCATCATGGAGACCTGGGCGCACACCGTCGACATCTCGGACGCCCTCGGGCTCGGGATCGACGCAACGGATCGACTCAGGCACACCGCGTACATGGCGGTCGAGAATCGTGACGGCTCGTTTCGAGCGCACGACCAGGACCCGCCCGACGAAGAAGTTCGCCTCGAACTCACGCTGCCGAGCGGTGTCGAGTGGATTGCCGGACCCGCGCATACGTCGTCGAGAGTGCTGGGAAGTGCGCTGGATTTCTGCCTGGTCGCCGCGCGCCGCAGACATCGCGACGACACGGATCTGCAGGCCGTCGGTCTTGCGGCCGACAGGTGGTTGCAGGTGGTTCAGGCCTACGCGGGAGCCGCTGGAAGCGGTCGGCAGCCTCGCGCCCTCGAGTCCAAGGCCGACATCTTTATGACCGACAACGAAAGACGTGCCGATGAGCAACAGCAGTGAGCAAGCATTGTCCGACGAATTGGGCGGTTCTCTACCCGAACGGTTTCGAGAGCTGAGCGAGGAGCGGCTCGCCTGGCTTCTCGAGACCCTGAAGTCGGCGAAGGTCGTCCAGCTCGCCGACCTGGACAAGAGCACCGAAGACACCATCAACGGTCTGCCGATGATGTTGCGCGGGCCCGTGCGAGCGATCATCGGAGGAAAGAAATGACCGAGGTCGTCGATACCAGGGCAGAGTTGGTCAAGCTGTCGAGGATCTTGAACGTCGACGTCTCGGAACTGGCGTTTCTGGAGACGGTCGGCTGGCA
Source organism: Antrihabitans spumae (assembly GCF_043944905.1). Lineage (NCBI taxonomy): Bacteria > Bacillati > Actinomycetota > Actinomycetes > Mycobacteriales > Nocardiaceae > Antrihabitans > Antrihabitans spumae. The sequence continues at coordinate 22,693 of NZ_JBIMSN010000144.1, read as the reverse complement.
GGCGTTGCGAGAGTTTCGCCAGCAGGCGACCGATCAGTTTTTCGTCGCGGCCGAGTCGAGGCTCAAGAATCTCGCCGCTGCCGCCAAACTGGTGCCCAATCCGGTGATCGTGAAGCTCGCACCGAAGTACTTCGAGCCACGGATGGCAGCGGCAGTGGCCAGCTTGATCGACGAAGAGAAGGCGCTCAAGCTCGTTCCGAAACTTCCGGTGGGGTTGATGGCGGACGCGTCGGTGTACATCGATCCGCGTCGCGTGGGTCCGCTGATCTCGAAGGTGCCGATCGAGGTTGCTCAAAGGCTCGCGCCGATCCTTTTGGAGCGCGAAGAATTCATCACGTTGGGTCAGTTCATCGACTTCGTGACACCCGAGATGCTGGCGGGTCTGCTACCCGTCGTCGACGACATCTCGCTATTGCGGATCGCGGAGGTCACCGAGAACAAGGCACAGCTCAACGTCATCATGCCGCTCATCGATGACGCACGAATCGGTCGGACGATTCAGACCGCCAAAGAGGCGGGCATGCTCGGCAACGCTGTCGAACTGCTGACGGAGGTGAGCCTCGAGGTCCGTGGGCGGATGGTGAATGTCGCTGCGCAACAAAGTGACGGCGTGCTCGACGCGCTTGTGCAAGCTGTGCATTCCGCCGGAAGTTTCGCGATGCTCCTGCCGACGACGACCTGGATGGAGCCGCAGAACCTGGCGCGTTTCGCAAAGTCGAAGGCTTTCGAAACCGCCGACGTGATGAAAGGCGTTGTTGCCGCGGCAGATCGCGACTATCTCTGGGCAGCCGTCGTTCCACTCGTCCCGAACTTCTCTGATGCAGGCCGTCGAGAGTTCGCTGCCGCACTCGGCAATATCGACGGCGTGGAAAAACTGGTCGATGCGGCTGCTGCCGTCCCGGCACTGTTCCCATTGATACTCCCGCTTGCAGCCGATCCCATCAAGGAACGGTTGGCTGCCGCTGTCGGCAAGCTGGAGGTTTCGGAATTCGAACGAGTCGTCCAAAGTGTCATCGCCGCAAACGCTTTGACCGAATTGTTGCCGATCGTTCCGATGTTGCCCAAGGCCGCCCAGGAGCGGGTATCCGACCTTGCCGCGAATTTCGACCCGACGCAGATGCGCGAGGCACTGGTCGACGCGAGTGAAAACGGTGTGCTGCCCGAGTTGCTCGAGGTCGCTGCCGGTATGCCACTCGCCGCGCGTGAGCAGACGGTCGGGATCATCTCCGACAGCGCCGACGACGACGATCTGCTCGGCGTGACACTGGAACCCGACGATCAGCTGAACGTCTGGAATCAGTTGCTGAAGCTGGCCGACGATGTGCCTTTGCCTGCACTGGAACAACTTTCGCAGCGTGCGGCATTCCTACCTCTCGACGGTGTGATGCCGTCAGTGCTCAAAGCGGCCGAGGCGACGAACGAGTGGACGACCAGCTTTGCGATCCTGAGTGGGATCCACAAACGTGCCGAAAGCGAAGGTGTGCCGCTCGAATTCACCGTCCCCGCCCGATTGATCCAGATGGCGGCCGAAAAGGCTTCGGAGACAACTGATACGACGGACTCACTCTGGTTCGCGAAAGCTCTTCTCGCGCAGTATGCAAAGGACGACGCCTACGCGAAGACGTTCGACGACACCGCAATTCATGCCTCGGCTGCCGTGAGGGGAGCCGCGGAAAGTGCGGTCCAGGTCTCGATGGGTCTGATCGGCGAAGGTACGCAACCGATTCGGTCCGTCGCAGCCGTGGTCCCGGGAGGTAAGACCGTCACCGACGCTGTCACCGGTGCTGCCGACTTGGCCACCGGTCTCGCGTCGTCGTTGTTCGGTCGGGCGAAGGCTGCGAGCAAAGCCGTCAGTGACGCTGTGGCACCGAAGGATCCGGAGTAGCCGGCAAACCGGTCGAACTGAGCAGCAGCAGCGCGATATCGGACAAGCCAGGTTCGAGATCGAGTAGGCCGCCGGGTCCGCGAGTGTGGAGACAGTCGCGAATCCGGTCGTCGATGCCCCCGATCAGAAATTCGAAAACCTCGTCGGCCAATTCGCCACTCACGGCATGCTCGTGCACGCCGAGTGCGCGGGCGGCACGCATGCGGTCGGCAAACAGCGTGATCATCCTGCGGCGATACCCGATCAGGGGTGGGCCTGCGATGAGTGCCTCGATGTGTAGTGCGCGACCCACGGCGGGTTCTTCGGTGAGGATCGTGAGGTATGCGGTCAACGAGGTGCGGACGAGTTGTTCCCAGTCGAGTTGCCCAGCCGATCGAATTGCGTTGTTGAGCCGAATGCCGACAAGGTCGACGATCAACTCGAATGCGGCGGCAAAGCACTCTTCCTTGGTGTCGAACAGTTCGTAGAAGGTGCGCCGTGAGATCTGCGCGCGGGAGACGAGGTCGGCGACGGTCACGGGTTGATAGCCGCGCTCAGCGACCGCGTCGAGCATCGCAACATAGAGACGTCCGCGCTGGGATTCGAGGACCTCGGCGCGGCTCAGTTGGTGTGGACCACGTGGCAACTTTGCGTCCGACGAGGTCACCTTCATTCCGTCACGATATCAACTCCTAGCTGCGGGCATCTGGTTGTGAAGCGTGCCACTGTTGCTTCGAAAAGTGAGGAACGCTACAGTACTCGACTAGTGAGGTACGCAATCGTTTTCCTTTGGTCGGTCGGGTGTCGTGGACGAAAGAGCAGGTCGGGTGCAATGAAGCTATTCGTACGAAGATGGGTGTCGGGCATCGCCGTTGTCGTGACCACGGTCGCGCTCGGCGCGCTGGCGATGCCGGTGGCGCATGCAGAAACAGATGGCGATCTTGGCGCTGCGTGGACCGCGGTGCACGACGGTCCGGCCGAATATCCGGGCGTCCACATCGATTGGGACGTACCGATCACGATGAGCGATGGCGTCGTCATCAAGGCCAACGTCTATCGACCGATGGATGCCGCCGGACGCATCGTCGAGAAGCCGCTACCGACGATCGTCAACATGACGCCGTACACAAAGCTCGCCTACATGCTGCTGGAGTCGGCAGTGTCGATTCCGTACCTGTACGACTCCCTGGTCACGCTGATCAACAGGTTCGATCTGTTCAACTTGAACGGCACGCCGTTCTCAGGACTCGGCGATCAGATCAAGATCGGCACCAGCGGTGTTGCTCGCACTATTGCCGTCGACCGCAAGCTGATTCAAAGCGGCTACACGCAGATCGTTGCGGACGTACGGGGAACAGGCTTCTCGCAGGGGGTTTGGCAGGTGTTCGGCGAGCGCGAAAAGCTCGACACCGTCGAAATTGCGGAGTGGTCGGCGAAGCAACCATGGTCGGACGGGAACATCGGTCTGACCGGCGTGTCCAATGGCGGCATCAGTGCGATGCAAGCCGCTGAGCAAAAGCCACCGTCGGTCAAGGCGGTGTTCGCGACTGTCCCTGGCAGTGATCTGTTGCGAGACACGGTGGCGCCGGGCGGCGGTTTCGTGGTCGGTTTCGTTCCGCTCTGGCTCGCGGTCGTCAACGGCGCGAAGTGGGTGCCGGACCTCGCCTCGATCGTCAATGGTCAGTTCGACTGGAAATGGTTGGCCGACCGAGTCGCCAGCCCTGTGACGTTCATCGACACCTTGCTGCGGGCACTCGTCGTGCCGTCGGTCGACGCGATTCCGCCGGACATGGAACAACTGCTCGACCCGAACGGTCCGTTCCGACAAGGCGTCACCGGTCATCCGGAGCAGATCGAGGCTCCGACTTTCATCATCGGCGGGTGGCACGACATCTTCGCCAACTCGCAACCGGCTGCCTACAACGCGATCCCGCTCCCGACGTCGAAGAAGAAGCTCGTCATGGGGGATTGGTACCACTCGACATTCGGAGCCGGAATGGGGGTCGCGGGTGCACCGCCGCGGATGGATGTGCTGCAGCGAGCGTGGTTCGACAAGTGGCTCAAGGGCATTGACAACGGCATCGATCGCTATAGCTCGACGACCCTGTTTCAGCAGGGCGGCGGGTGGACCGGCGGTGAGGAGTTTCCCCGATCTGGCGTCACACACACGCGGCAGTACCTCTCGGCCGAACCGAGCGGCACGACCGGGATCGTCGCCCACGACGGAACGCTGAGTTCGACGCCACCCAGCGGTGTTTCGACGTTGACCGTCTCTCCCGGTTTGTCGACCATCTGCTCTCGTGACGGGGCCCAGGGCACTGCGGGCGTCATCGGAATCGTGGACGGTTGCGGCAAGGATTCTCGCGTCGCAGAAGTTGCGGCGCTGACGTTCACCGGGCAGCCCGTGACCGAGCCGACTCTGATATCGGGTCCGGTCAACGTGCACCTCAACACAGTCTTGGACGCGACGGACGGCTATTGGTCCGTCACTCTCAACGACGTTGCGCCCGATGGCAATTCGAGAGTTCTCACGTCGGGCCAACTGACCGCGTCGTTGCGCGCGAACGACGACAGTAAGAGTTCCAAGTCGGCGAACGGCGACTACACGGCACCGTTCCCGACGTTGACGCTCGCCGATCGGCAGGCAGTTGTACCGGGCCAACCGACGACGCTCGACGTCGGGCTCGTCGCAACCGACGCGGTCCTGCAGCCGGGGCACCGACTGCGTGTCGACGTCTACGCCGCCAACTTTCCTAGGGGGATGATGATTCCTGCGCTCCTGCTCGAATCGCAGCTCAGGCCGCAGCACGTCGTGCTCGATCCGTCGGCACCGAGTTGGGTGAACGTGCCACTGAGCAGGCCGATCGGGTAGTCGACGCTCTCCAGGCAAGGCGCAATGTCCATCAAATAGCCTACATACCAACGTAATTGGTCGCTGTACGTTTGCGTACATCGCGACCGACCGTTGGAGGCCCGTCATGGAACCTGCGCCGAAATTTGATCTGAAGCCGTATCACCTAGCGTGGGCGGGTGCGGCGTTGTTCGGGCTCTTCGCGTTGCTCACGCTGGGAAACGGCGTCTCCACCGAGACGACCTACGACTCGATCACCTACGAACGCGAAGAATCGACCAACTTGCTCTCGCAATTGGTGTTCATCGCGTTATGGCTGGGTGCCGCGGCTGCGTGTGTGCATTTTGCGCGGAAACTGCGAGCAGATCGCACGCTCTGGCCTGACGCCATGCACGCGTTTCTTGTCGAAAATCGACTGGCAGCCCAGGTGCCGACCTTCACCGAAGCCGACGCGGAATCCGATCGGATCGTCTATCTCGGCGACGTAGTTCCGGTCCGCCCACTTGGCTTCGTGGAATTGCTGAGCGCCGCGGTCGCCGTGATGAAGCGCAACCCGCGGATCACCCTCGTGCTCCCCGCAATTGTGATCAGCACTTGCATCGCGGGAATCATGTTCCTGGTTCAGCTCGTATTCACCGTGATTGTCTCGGACGCGTTCTCGGTCGACGCACTGTTGACAGCGTTCGTCACAACACTTCTCATCGTGACTGCCGTCGCCCTTCCGATGGATGCGTTCATCGCTGCGGTGACAGTCGTCGGAGCGGACCGGGCGATTCGTGGTGAGCAAGCAAAAATCGGGCCGGTCGTGAGCAATGCGCTCTCGCGTATGTCCGCGCTGATCAAGTTGATGCTGGTGTTCTACGCAATCTTCCTGCTGCCGTACATCCTGATCGTTCCGATGTCGATGATCGTCACGAGCGGGGGAGCGGAGACGCTGTTGATCTTGCCGTCCTTCGCTCTGATTGCGGTCGAGTTCGTTGCCGGCGTGCTGCTCAGCCTCGCCCCTATCGTCATGGTGATCGAGAAGACCGGACTAGTCGACACTTTCAAGCGGACGTACAGCCTGACCCGCCCTGCGCTGGGGCGCCTCCTTGGAATTCATCTGCTCTGGTTCGTCGTTGTAGTCCCGATCTCGATCGTCACGATGATCATCGGAATGATGGTGCATTGGATCGCCATGATCGTCGTTCTCGCGATCGGTATCTCGTTCTTCCGGATCCTGCAAACCCTGATCTACCACGACGTTCGGGTCCGGCAAGTGGGCTACGCGGAAGAAGTGCTCGCCGAACGCGAGGCGGTGCGGATTGCGGCCCAGGTGCAGCGCGATTAGCTTCTGTCGATCTGTCCTAACTTGTGGGTTCTGCCCTGACCAGCAGTTCCAGGAATTCCCGATTGATAAACAGCCGATCCCGGCCGACTTTCATGTCCTGAAGCAGATCAGCCTTCGCGAGGTCGTCGAGCCAGCTGGTCGCGGTCGGGCGTGACACTCTGCAGCGCTCGACGACCGTCCTGATCCTGCAGTACGGCTGCTCGAACAGAATCGATCGGAGTTCCGCGTTTGCGCCACCTTTGGAGGCTTCGCGTGCGCGCTCGTTGAAATCCGCCTGTAGCAAGCGAATGTCTTCGATTTTCCGAAGAGTCGCCCGCGAGGTCCGCTCGATCCCGCTGAGGATGTAGAGGATCCATTCCTCCCATGCGTCGTCGGCGGTCACATTCTGCAGTAGCCGGTAGTAGTCCTGTTTGGTGTCGATGATGTACCGCGATAGGTACAACACCGGGAATCGCAGCAGACCTGCCTCGACCAGCATCAGTATGTTGAGAATTCGACCGGTACGGCCGTTTCCGTCGCTGAACGGATGGATTGCCTCGAACTGATAGTGCGCTACCGCCATGCGAACCAGCGGATCCATGCCGTCGTCGGAATGAATGAACGACTCCCACTCGCCGAGCTTCTCAGTGATCAGATGCTGCCCCTCGGGCGGACTGTAAGCGATCTTGCCGGTAGCCGTGTTCGCGATGCGTGTTCCTGGAACTGCGCGGACCTTCATCTCGCGGTTCTTGATCGTGCTGCACACCAGCGCTGCGGTCCCGGCAGTCAGGCCTCGATCGAGGGTTGTCTCGAAGCCGTTCCGCAGGGCCGTCCGATAGCGGAGTGTCTCCCTGGTGGCAGGGTCAGCACCTTTCTCATCCTCGAGGTGCTGAAACAGTGCGTCTGCGGTGGTGACGACGTTCTCGATCTCGGAAGAAGCTTGTGCTTCAAGAAGCGGGATCGTGTTGATCAGAACTGTGGGGTTCGGAATCGATACAACGGCTTGATCGAGCTGGGCCACAGCAGCATTTGCACCGATCGCGGCCTTGAGCACGAGTTTCGTCTCTAGCTCGTCGACGGTGGGTGGAGGTGGAAGTGCGTTATAGGGGGCCTCGGGGTTCCAGTTGGGCATGGCGTGACAATCCCACAGAGGAGCTGACATGTAAAGAAGGCAGTCCAAATATTACACATCGCGACAATGTGTGAAGGTTTTTGGTTTGTCGGACCACGACGTCGCAAGCGCGACCGATCGCCAGCCTCACGGGTCGACGGTCGCATAGAACAAGCCCCTGACCACGCGCGTATTGGTCAGGGGCTCGATTCGTGGCGGAGGATAGGGGATTTGAACCCCTGAGGGCGTTAACCCAACCCGCGTTCCAGGCGAGCGCCATAGGCCACTAGGCGAATCCTCCGTGGAGCAGCATACCGGCTAACCCCCTCGTTCCAAGAATCGCCGACCGCTGCGGGCTCTGACGGTGCGTCCCGCTACACTCTTCGATGGATCCCGCGCGGCGCGCATCCTGTGAACTCCCCCAGGGCCGGAAGGCAGCAAGGGTCAACGGGCTCTGCCGGGTGCGCGGGGTCCCCTTACATTTCTGGCCGCCGTACGTAGCAGCGACCGACAGTCGTCATTCGAGTAACGTGACACGCCGACACCGTGCCGTGATCGTCGTGCCGTCGAAAGGTCGTCAGCAGGATGCCTACCCAGACCCAATACGGGTTGATGAGTCCCGATGAGCTCGTTGCCGAGCGCGATCGCCAAACGGCGAACTACACGCAGCTCAAGTCGCAGAAGCTGACGCTGGATCTCACCCGAGGTAAGCCGTCGTCTGCGCAGCTGGACCTCTCGCAAGACCTCCTCTCGTTACCGGGAACCAACTTTCGTGCTGCCGACGGCACTGATTGTCGAAACTACGGCGGACTGACCGGCTTGCCCGAACTGCGGGCGATCTTCGGCGAGCTGTTGGGTATTCCCGTCCAGAATCTGTATGCGGCCGGCAATGCCAGCCTCGAGTTGATGCACGACACTGTCGTCTACTCACTCTTCGCCGGAACGGTCGATTCGCCGGCACCGTGGGCGAACGAACCGGGTCGCAAATTCCTGTGTCCGAGCCCTGGCTACGACCGGCACTTCGCGATCACCGAGGCATATGGCTTCGAGATGATCGCCATTCCGATGAACCCCGACGGACCCGACGTGCACGCGATCGAAGAGCTCGTCGCGAACGATCCCTCGATCAAGGGACTGTGGGCGGTACCGAACTACTCCAATCCGACGGGTGTCGTCTACTCCGAGGCTGTCGTCAAAGCTCTCGTCTCGATGCCGACGGCAGCTCCGGATTTCCGGCTGTACTGGGACAACGCCTACGCCGTCCATCCGCTGGTCGAAGAGGCCGCACCCAACCTCGACGTGTTGGGGATGGCCGCCGCCGCAGGCAATCCGAATCGCCCGCTGGTGTTTGCGTCGACGTCCAAGATCACCTTTGCCGGCGCAGGGGTCAGCTTCATCGGTGCTTCCGAGGCGAACCTGAAGTGGTACGTCCAGCACGCAAGCAAAAAGACCATCGGGCCTGACAAGGTCAATCAACTGCGGCACGCCCAGTTCTTCCAGGATGCCGACGGCGTCCGTGCCCATATGGCGAAACACCGCAAGATCATGGCGCCGAAGTTTGCGCTGGTCCGCGACATTCTCGAAGACCGCCTCGGTGCAAGCAAGACCGCGTCCTGGACCGATCCCAAGGGCGGCTACTTCATCAGCCTCGACGTGCTCGACGGAACCGCGGGGCGCGTTGTCGCATTGGCGAAGGAAGCCGGGATCGCATTGACACCGGCAGGGTCGGCATTTCCGTACGGCAAAGACCCCGACGACCGCAACATCCGCCTCGCCCCGTCGCTGCCGCCGCTGGACGAGGTCGCGTCGGCGATGGACGGCGTCGCAACGTGTGTGTTGCTCGCCGCGACCGAGAAGCTGATCGCCGGTTAACTGCCCGGCCGGTCGTGGCAGGATCGAAGCATGGCACTCACGCTGCGGCTCGCGCAGGACCCCGACGCGGACAAACTGCTGTCGGAATCGCCTCTCGCGTTGTTGACGGGAATGCTGCTGGATCAGCAGTACCCGATGGAGGCCGCGTTCGGCGGCCCGAAGAAGATCGCCGACCGCATCGGTGGACTCGACGTGCACAAGATCGCGGAATTCGATCCCGACGAGTTCGCGACGCTGTGCTCCACGACGCCGGCGATTCACCGTTATCCCGGCTCGATGGCGAAGCGGATCCAGGCGGTCTGTACCTATCTCGTCGACGAATACGACGGCAATCCGGAAGCGCTCTGGACCGTCGGCGACCCTGACGGCAAAGAGGTGTTGAAGCGGCTCAAGTCGCTGCCGGGCTTCGGCGATCAGAAGGCGCGGATCTTCCTCGCGCTGCTCGGCAAGCAGGTCGGCGTGCAGCCCGCGGGCTGGCGTGAGGCTGCGGGAGCCTACGGCGACGAGGGGTCCCGGCGTTCGGTCGCCGACGTCGTCGACGCCGAAACGCTCGGTGAGGTCCGCGAATTCAAGAAGCAGGCCAAAGCTGCGGCGAAGCAGAAAGCTTGATGCGTCAGGTTGCGCCGTTTGCGGTCAGCGTGCGTCCAGTGTGCTGCACACCGACCCGGATCGGCGCACCCTGACGAGCCTCAGCATCCAAGAACTTCAGCGCCGACCTACCAGCAGCGTCTGAGTCGACCGGCCCAGCGGACCCTGCTCGTCGAAGAGTGCGGACTCCGCCATCCCGATGCCGTGCGGCTGCGGATAGGTGACCGCATCGAGGCACACCCATTCGCCGACCGGCTGTCGGTGCAGCGTCACGGTCAGGTCGGTGTTGATGAAGACGTAGCGGTTCCAGTCGAGTGTTGCGCTGACGCCGTTGCCGGAATCCGCGGCCGCGAGGGTGCGTTCGAGCGGACTCGGGTCGTGTCCGGCGACGATCGGCTGACGTAACCGGATCCAGCACACAGCGGGTCCGGGTTCGATGAAAGTGCCTGACACAAAACGATATTCGATCGCGGTGTGGAACCCGATCTTCTGCACGGACGGAAACGGTGCGTCGGCGTTCGCTGTGTCGGGACCTGGACGACTACCGGACGGAAGCACCGCAGGGTCGAGCTCGAGCGGGGGATCGGATCGTTTGATGCGCCATGCGTTCGCCTTCATCACGACGCCGCGCTCGGAGCTCAGCGTCGCCTCGATCAACTCGACGCTGCGGCCCGACCTCGTCACCCTGGCCTCGACGGTCAAGGGTGCAAGCGGAACCGGGCCGAGTATTTCGACGGCGACCCGACCGACATCGAAACCTTCACGTGGCTCGCATCTTTCGATGACATGGCCCAGCAACGCCGACGGCGGACCGCCGTGCTGCGCGTCGGGCGACCAAGGTCCACGGGTGTGTTCGGTCGATTCGAAGCGGCCGTCACCGATCGGGATGTAGAAGGCGTTCACGTCGCCAGTGTTCACTATCGCGACGGTGGTTCTTCCTCCAGCCCGATTCGCTTGTGCAACGCGACGAGCGGTTTCGGTGCCCACCAGTTCGCCCGTCCGAGCAATTGCATAAACGCAGGAGCCAGCACACTGCGGATGAGCGTCGCGTCCGCGAGGACGGTGATCGTGAGCCCGAGCCCGAACAGCTGGATGAACGAGATGTTCGCCGACGTCATGGCAAAGAAGACGATTGCCATCAAACCTGCTGCGGCCGTGATGATTCGGCCGGTCCGGGCGACTCCGAGCGCGACGGCGTGTGTGTTGGCGGCGTCGGTACGGTCGGATTTCAACCACTCTTCACGGATTCTGGAGAGCAGGAAAACCTCGTAGTCCATCGACATGCCGAACGCGATGCAGAACATCAGGATCGGCATCGTCGGCACAAGAAAGCCGGTTGCCGTGAAGTCGAGCAGACCGGAAAGGTGGCCTTCCTGGAAGATCCAGACCATCGCCCCGAATGCGGCCGTCAGCGAAAGAGTGTTCAGCACCAGTGCTTTCAACGGGAGCACAACGCTGCCCGTGAACAGGAACAACAGCACGAAGGTCGTCAGAGCGATGAGGCCGAGCGCGAGTGGCAACTTCTCGCCGAGCGAATCGAGAGTGTCTTCGTTCTGCGCTGCCGCACCGGTGAACAGGGACTCACCCGGGCTCGGTATTGCGCGCAGCGCGTCGATCTGACGGGTGCCCGCATCCGAGAACGGGTCGGCACTCGTTCCGATGCTGAGGTAGGTCCCGACGCCGTTCGGTGGGAAAGGCGACTGATCCGTGATGCGCAGGCCCGCGCTGAACACACCGGCCTGTGACAGCACACCGGTGACGCCGTCGACCTTCGACAGAGCGGTTGCGTAGCCGGCCAACTCCTCCGACTTGCCTGCGAAATCAGGCAGAACGACCGTGGTCGTGGCGGCAGCGTCCTGTGCGAAATCGGTCCGCATGATGTCGCCGACCTGACGGCTGGTCGCGTCCGCCGTGTTCACACGGTCGTCAGGAGAGCCGAACTTGACGTTGAGAAAAGGCGCTCCCAGAAACAACAGCGCGACGATGACGACGACGGCGACCGGTGCGGCCCTTCGCATCACAGCGGTGACGCCGCGGTACCAGAGCGTCTGCTCCGGGTCTGGGACGGTCGGGTTCGGGCGTCCGGTTCGGCGTCGCCACCACACCCGCACGTCGAGCGCATTGACTCGGCGACCGAGCAGGACGAGCGCCGCAGGCAGAACCAGAATCGACGCGAGCGCCGCGGTACCGACAACTGCCAGACCTGCATACGCGAACGATTTGAGGAAGTACTGCGGAAAGACGGCAAGCGCGGCGAGTGACAGAGCGACGGTCAGTGCCGAGAAGAAGACGGTCCGCCCAGCTGTCTGCACCGAGCGGAACACGGCCTGTTCGGGTTCGAGTCCTCGTTCGAGTTCCTCGCGGTATCGACTCACGATGAACAGGCTGTAGTCGATCGCCAACGCCAGACCCATCGCGGTGGTCATGTTCAGCGAGAAGATGGAAACATCGGTGACCAGGGTGAATGCTCGCAGGATGGCGAGCGTCGACACGATGGCGAACAGGCCGACGAGCAGCGGTAGCAAGGCGGCGACAACGCTGCCGAACACCCAGATGAGCAACAGCAGCGTCAACGGAATCGCGATGGCCTCGGCAACCGCGAGATCCTTGGTGATCTGGCTGTTGATCTGCTGGAAGACGACTGTGAAACCACCGGCCCTAACCGTGACGCCGTCGGCGGTACCGGTCAGTCCCTCCACGATGCGCTCGGCGCGAGCGGGCGCTTCGTTGTCGTCGCCGGCCACACGCGCCGTGACCAGCGCACTCAGGCCGTCTTTGCTTCGCAGTGCGGACGCAAGATTGGCGGGCACCTCCCAGTAGGAGGTGATCGCGCTGACCTCGGGTTCGGCTCGAAGAGCTGCAGCGATCCGGTCGCCCGCTGCGCGTGCAGCAGGATTGGAGTCGACCCCGTCGGTCGTGGTGATCAGCAGTGTGAGGTTGGGCTCACCACCGTGAAAACTGTCGTTGAGAAGGTTTGTCGCCCTGGTCGATTCGGCATCGGGAGGGATGAAGCCGCCGCCCTTGAGATGGTCCGCAGCCGATGCCCCGAACACGATCGCCAGAAAAGCGACGATCAGTGCCCCGACGAGGACGATCCGCGGTCGGTGGACCGCAAGCCTCGCAACACGGACGAGCATCGACGTCCCTCCGCAGGCTAAGCACAACCCCGACGATCAAACTGGCGGCGTCAGAATATCGTCGTCGTCGCCCTGCGCGGGACGGAACGTCTCAGTCTCGTTCGCGATTCGGCTGGCCCGACCCGAACGGTCCCGGTCGCTTCTGCGAATGTCCGTGCACACCTTCGGAATACGCGGTTTCAGCATGCTGGGCAAAGTCGATGCCCGCAGTCTCGTCTTCGGCACTGACTCGGAATCCGAGCGTCTTGTCGATCAGTTTGCCGACGGCGAAGGAAACTGCGAACGCGTACGCGGCAACGACGACGACACCGACAGCCTGTTTTCCGAGCTGAGCCAGTCCGCCGCCGTAGAGCAAGCCCTCGGGGCCGCCGGTCATCACTTCGGCTGCGAGGAAGCCGATCAGCAGCACGCCGACGACGCCGCCGACGAAGTGCACGCCGACCACGTCGAGGGAATCGTCGTAGCCCGCACGGAACTTCCAGCCGACAGCGAACGAGCACACGACACCGGCAAGCAGGCCGACGATAAGCGCACCGACAACCGTCACCGAACCGCACGACGGCGTGATCGCGACAAGTCCAGCCACCACGCCCGAAGCCGCACCGAACGTGGTCGGGCGGCCGTCTCGGATCTGCTCGACCGCGAGCCAGCCGAGCATGCCGAGGCAGCCCGCGATCATCGTGTTGAGGAATACCGCCGCAGCCATGCCGTTCGCTGCGAGCGCCGAGCCGGCGTTGAAGCCGAACCAGCCGAACCACAGCAGGCCGACGCCGAGCAGAACGAACGGCAGGTTGTGGGGTCGCATCGCGTCGGCCTTGAAGCCGATCCGGGGACCGAGGACGAGCGCGAGGGCAAGCGCCGATGATCCGGACACGATCTCGACAACCAAACCGCCTGCGTAGTCGAGTGCACCGAACTTCGCGAGCCAGCCGTCCGGTCCCCAGACCCAATGCGCGACGGGGGCGTAGACGAGCGTCGCCCAGATCGGCACGAAGAGCATCCATGCCGAGAACTTCGCACGGTCCGCGATTGCGCCGCTGACCAGTGCGACAGTGAGGATTGCGAAGGTGAGCTGGAATGTCGCGAACAGCAGTTCGGGCACGTTGCTGCGGACCGTGGTCGGGTCGATGCCCGCCATGCCGACGTGGTCGAGGTTGCCGATGAGGCCGCCGCCTGCATCGTCACCGAATGCGAGGCTGTAACCGAAGAGCAACCACGCGACCGTGACGAGCGGGATCGAGATGAAGCTCATCATGATCATGTTGAGGACACCCGTGGAACGGACCATCCCGCCGTAGAAGATCGCCAGACCCGGCGTCATCAACAGAACGAGAGCCGTACTCGCAAGCAACCACGCTGTGGCGGCAGGATCGATCGACACTTCTATCTCCTTCGCAGGCCGGATGCTCGCAAGAGGATATGGCGAGCCGGTCGGTCGATCGTCGGCGGGCTATCGAATGGCTACACGCCGGCTGGGTTACGAAGCGATGCGACGATCCCACTCGACGGCTCGGTAGATCCGTCGCTCGTTGCGCTCCACGCCGATTGGACATCGTCGGGAGTCGTCGCAAGAACAACGTTCGTCGATTGCGAGAAGACGTCCAGGTACTCGTTCTGTGCTCCACCGATCAGCCGCACCAGCTCGTGCCGCCCCAGCTCCTCGGTCCGTTTCTCTATTTGCGACGGAGCGAAGAACAGCTGCGGCGTGGGTCCCGGCAGGGTGTCGTCGCCGTTGAAACCAGCCGGGTCCTCCCAATGCGTCGAACCGACGGTCAACGACAGCGCCAGACCGGCTCCGAACAGGGTGTGCACCGTGCGTCTGGTCGAGGCATTGCCTGCGACGTCGACGTAGTTGATCGGTTCGGTCAGCGTCGAACCTGCGAGCTCGTCGTAGGTGATCGTTGCGTCGTAGCTGCCGAGGCCTTCGACGTAATCGCGATTGCGTCGTGAGGTCAGGCCGACCACCTGCGGACGGTTCGGGTAGCGGCCGAGGCACCAGGCCGTCGCTGCTGCGGTCTTGCTCGATGCGCTCGAAAGAACGATCGTCGACGCTTGGTGAAAACCCGCCTGTTCGAGCTGGTCCGCGATCAGCCAAGCCGTTCCGAACAGTGGACGAACAAGCGATTCCAGCCCTTCCCGGGTCGGATCTTCGGGCCCGGCTGGGAGGTAGGCGTTGTACAGCGCAGGCAGTTGACGACGATGTGGTGTCGCATCGAGCAGCCGTGAGCCGGGTTTGCCTGTGGGGGTGATGGTCGCGTGCGTCGACATCGGCCAGAAGCCGTAGAGACGATCGCCGACGCTCGCCAGTTCCGTCGAGCTTGCGACAACTTCGGCGAAACCCCACGCGGGAACTCGACCCCAGCCGTCGGGCGCCGGAAAGAACTGCCAATAGCCGAGCACGTCGCCCGCCGTCGCATAGGTGACGTTGTTGGCGGTGAGTGCAAAACGTTGCACCTCGACGACAACCTGCCCGTCCTCCGGATCGGGGGTTGTCGCGGCACGGACTTCGGATATGCGCGGATCGTCGCGCCGGACAAGCAGATCGACACCTTGGAAGGTCACGTCGGCGAACCTACCGGCGTCGACCGACAATTCGGTGAACTCGCCGCTGCCTTCCCCGCTTGTCGGCGCACGCCGGTACCCTCACCCGCGTGGCCCTGTACCGGAAGTATCGACCCGCAACCTTCGCCGAGGTGGTGGGGCAGGAGCATGTCACCGAGCCGCTGAGCACCGCACTCGATGCAGGGCGAATCAATCACGCGTATCTGTTCTCGGGTCCGCGTGGGTGTGGCAAGACGTCGTCCGCTCGAATTCTTGCCAGGTCGCTGAACTGCGTCGAGGGACCAACGTCGACCCCGTGCGGGGTGTGCGTTTCCTGCGAGGCGCTTGCTCCCGGCGGGCCGGGCAATCTCGATGTCATCGAGCTGGACGCCGCGAGCCACGGCGGTGTGGACGACACCCGTGAATTGCGTGATCGTGCCTTCTTCTCTCCGGCGGAATCGCGTTACCGCGTCTTCATCGTCGACGAGGCGCACATGGTCACGACCGCCGGCTTCAACGCGTTGCTCAAGATCGTCGAGGAACCGCCGGAGCACCTGATCTTCATCTTTGCGACGACCGAGCCGGACAAGGTCCTGCCGACCATTCGCTCCCGGACCCATCACTATCCGTTCCGGTTGCTGCCACCTCTGACCATGCGCGGTCTGCTGGAAAAGATCTGCGCCCAGGAGAGCGTCGCTGTCGAGGGAGCGGTCTATCCGCTGGTCATCCGCGCCGGTGGTGGTTCGCCGCGAGATTCGCTCAGCGTGCTGGATCAGCTGCTCGCCGGTGCGGGCGACGATGGTGTCACGTATCTACGCGCATTGGCTTTGCTTGGCGTCACCGACATCGCGCTGATCGACGAAGCCGTCGACGCTCTTGCAGCCAACGACGGCGCAGCGCTCTTCGGCGCGGTCGACAAGGTGATGGAGGCGGGTCACGATCCGCGCCGCTTCGCCGTCGATCTGCTCGAACGCATCCGCGATCTGATCCTGCTTCGTGCGGTTCCCGACGCAGGCGAACGCGGTCTGGTCGATGCTCCTGGCGATGTACTCGAGCGGATGCTGGACGAGTCGCAACGGATCGGTCCGGCGACGCTGGCGCGGTACGCAGAGCTTCTCCATGCCGGGCTCACCGAGATGCGCGGCGCGACCGCTCCTCGGCTGCTGCTCGAAGTGATCTGTGCCCGGATGCTGCTGCCATCGGCGTCTGACGCCGAATCTGCGGCGTTGCAGCGGATCGAGCGCATCGAACGCCGACTCGATGTGACGAGACCGTCGAGCGGCTCCGACGTGGAGAGTGCGGCAGAGCCTGCTCCCGTGGTCCGTCGACGCAGTATCGAAAGGCCTGAGGCTGCGGCAGTTTCGCCGCCCGCGGTCGTGCCTGCTGCTGTCGAGACCCCCACAGTTGTGCCACCACCTGCACCGACCGAGCGGCCTGCTCCGCCGACCGTGGCACCACCGGAACAGACCCCTCCCGCGCCGCAGCCTGCGTTCAGGCGGTCGTCGCAGCAACCGACCGAAGCTCCGCCCGTCGCCGAAGCACCGGAACCGCAACCCGAGCCAGCAGCTCAGGAATCAGCAGCTCCGGCAGCGTCGAATCAACCCGATGCCGTCGCGGTTCGTGCCGTGTGGTCCGAGGTTCGGGCGAAAGTTCGGGATCGCAGCCGGACGGTCGAGGTCATGCTTTCTGGTGCGACCGTCGCAGATGTTCGCGACGGAGTCATCATCCTCACGCACGAATCTGCTCCTCTCGCAAAGAGACTCATGGAATCGCGCAATGCGGAGGTCGTTCGCGATGCACTCCGCGACGTGCTTGGTGTCGACTGGGAGGTCCGGTGCGAAACCGGATTGCCCGGTGCTTCCGCGGCCGTGAAACCTGCCAAGAAGGCTGCTCCTCGCACCGCTCCCGCAGACGGGGGTCCACGGTTCTCGCGCCCGAGTCGCGGGCAACCAGAGGCGCCTGCGCGATCGTCGTCGCCGTCGACCGACGACGAGGTGCCCCCGCCTCCTGAGGAGCCCGACTATCCGGACGACCCGAGTCCGCCACCGCCTCCAACCCCGGAGGAGGAAGACGAGATGATCAAGGAGTCCGCGCAGCCGGTCGACCAGGCCGACAGGCGTGACCCCGACGATGTCGCATTGGAGCTTCTGCAGACCGAGCTCGGCGCAAAACCGTTCGACGTTTGAGCCTCGCAAAGGCAGTGCGGGTCAGTTTGGTCGGACCCGCCATGCGTGCGGTCGTCGGCGGCCATACTGACACGAGCCACATCGTCCAAGGGATATTGACGGGAAATTGACATGATCTTCGGTATTGACGTGTTCGGGCTGATTCCCGCGCTGATTCCTTTGTTGCCGAGCACGATTCTCGGCTTCGTTCCGGATGCGTTCGGGGCGCTCGGCGAGTGGGGCGCGTGCATCGCGCAGTACGGGGCCGAGTCGCCGTTGTGCCAGGGTCTGTAGCTGAACGGGCCTGAACGGCGCTCTAAGTTAACTGAAATTCGCATATTTTCCGGATTTAAGGTGGGGCAGCTTCCATCCGCATGCCTGTTCGTTCTATGGTGGAGGGTGCAATGGACCGCTGTACTGAGTTGACGATGTTTATACAGCGTCAACATTCGTCGGGAATGGACGTGAAGTTTGCACACGTCCTACTGGCGGCCCCGCCAACAGGCTTGCCGATCTCTCGGCAGCCGATCTAGTTCGAACGAGCGGCGCTGGCCGCACACAGGAAGGAAGACGTCAAAGTGACGACAGAGGCGTTTATCTACGAGGCTATTCGCACTCCGCGTGGCCGTGGAAAGAAGACCGGGTCGCTGCACTCGGTCAAGCCGATCGATCTCGTGGTCGGACTCATCAACGAGCTCCGCGTCCGATTCCCGGACCTGGACGAAGACCGCATCTCCGACGTCATCCTCGGATGCGTCGCACCGGTCGGCGACCAGGGTGCAGACATCGCGCGCACCGCAGTGCTCGCCGCAGGTCTGCCCGACACAGTCGGCGGCTTCCAGCTCAACCGCTTCTGCGCCTCGGGCCTGGAAGCTGTCAACCTTGCTGCACAGAAGGTGCGCTCCGGCTTCGACGAGCTGGTCATCGCAGGTGGCATCGAGTCGATGTCGCGCGTGCCGATGGGCAGTGACGGCGGCGCGTGGGCCATGGACCCGGCCACCAGCTACGACACCTACTTCGTGCCGCAGGGTGTGAGCGCCGACCTGATCGCCACGATCGAAGGCTTCTCCCGCGACGATGTCGACGCATATGCCGTCCGCTCGCAGGATCTCGCGGCCAAGGCGACGACCGGCGGCTACTTCGCCAAGTCGATCGTCCCGGTCAAGGACATCAACGGCCTCGTCGTGCTCGACAACGACGAGCACATGCGTCCCGGCACCACGTCGGAAGATCTCGCGAAGCTCAACCCGTCGTTCTCGATCATCGGTGAGATGGGCGGCTTCGACGCAGTTGCACTCCAGAAGTTCCACGCCGTCGAGAAGATCAACCACGTTCACCACGGTGGCAACAGCTCGGGCATCGTCGATGGCTCCGCGCTGGTCCTCGTCGGCAGCGAAGATGCAGGCAAGGCTTCCGGACTGACCGCGCGTGCACGCATCGTGGCGACCGCTACCAGTGGCGCCGATCCCACGATCATGCTGACCGGACCGACTCCGGCCGCCAAGAAGGCCCTCAAGCAGGCCGGCCTGACCCTCGACGACATCGACCTTGTCGAGATCAACGAGGCGTTCGCGTCCGTCGTCCTGAAGTTCCAGAAGGACCTGAACATCCCGGACGAGAAGCTCAACGTCAACGGCGGCGCCATCGCGATGGGTCACCCGCTCGGTGCCACCGGCGCCATGATCACCGGCACGATGGTCGACGAACTCGAGCGTCGCAACGGTCGTTACGCCCTCATCACCCTCTGCATCGGCGGCGGCATGGGCGTTGCCACCATCATCGAACGCGTCTGACGCCCAACCGAAACTTCTAGGAGACAAACGCTGTGACGACCACAGAAACCGCAAACATGATCGGTTGGGAAAAGGATTCGGACAACATCGTCGTACTGACGATGGACGACCCGAACCAGGGCGCCAACACGATGAACGAGCTGTACAAGAACTCGATGACCGCAACGGTCGAGCGCTTGGAAGCTGAGAAGGACGACATCGCCGGTGTCGTGCTGACCTCGGCGAAGAAGACCTTCTTCGCCGGTGGCGACCTGAAGAACATGCTCCAAGTTGGCCCCGACGACGGCCAGGCATTGATGGACGAGCTCGCTCAGATCAAGGGTGCGCTGCGGCGCCTCGAGACTCTCGGCAAGCCCGTCGTCGCCGCGATCAACGGTGCCGCACTCGGTGGTGGCCTCGAGATCGCACTCGCAACGCACTACCGCATCGCTGCCGACGTGCGCGGTGTGCAGATCGGTCTCCCGGAGGTCAGCCTCGGCCTGCTGCCCGCAGGCGGTGGCGTGATCCGTACCGTTCGTATGCTCGGTCTGCAGGGCGCGCTTATGGGTGTGCTGCTGCAGGGTCAGCGCAACAACCCGACCAAGGCCAAGGAGATCGGCCTGGTCAACGAGCTTGTCGGTTCGGTCGAGGAATTGGTTCCTGCCGCGAAGGCGTGGATCAAGGCCAACCCCGAAGGTGGCGTTCAGCCGTGGGACAAGAAGGGCTTCAAGATCCCCGGCGGCACCCCGTCCTCGCCTGCATTCGCAGCGAACCTGCCTGCCTTCCCGGCCAACCTGCGTAAGCAGATCAAGGGCACGAACATGCCGGCACCGCGGGCAATCCTGTCCGCAGCGGTCGAAGGTTCGCAGGTCGACATCGACAACGCGTCGCTCATCGAGTCGCGCTACTTCGTCTCGCTGCTCACCGGTCCGGTTGCGAAGAACATGATCCAGGCGTTCTTCTTCGATCTGCAGAGCATCAACAACGGTGGCTCCCGTCCGGAAGGTGTCGCAAAGAAGGACATCAAGAAGATCGGTGTCCTCGGCGCAGGCATGATGGGCGCGGGCATTGCCTACGTCTCGGCAAAGGCCGGGTACGAGGTCGTCCTCAAGGACGTCACCATCGAGGCAGCCGAGCGTGGCAAGAACTACTCCGAGAAGATCGAGGCCAAGGCCCTTTCTCGCGGTAAGACCACCGAAGAGAAGTCGAAGGAATTGCTCGCTCGCATCACCCCGAGCGCCGATGCCAACGACTTCAAGGGTGTCGACTTCGTCGTCGAGGCAGTGTTCGAGAACACCGAACTCAAGCACAAGGTCTTCCAGGAGATCGAAGACATCGTCGATCCCGATGCGCTGCTCGGCTCGAACACGTCGACCCTGCCGATCACGGGCCTCGCCGCCGGTGTGAAGCGTCAGGAAGACTTCATCGGAATCCACTTCTTCTCGCCTGTCGACAAGATGCCGCTGGTGGAGATCATCCGTGGTGAGAAGACGTCCGACGAGGCGCTTGCTCGCGTGTTCGACTACACGCTGGCAATCAAGAAGACCCCGATCGTCGTCAACGACAGCCGTGGCTTCTTCACCTCGCGTGTCATCGGTACCTTCATCAACGAGGCCATCGCGTTCCTCGCCGAAGGTGTCGAGCCTGCCACGATCGAGCAGGCAGGTCTGCAGGCCGGTTACCCGGCAGCACCGCTGCAGTTGGCGGACGAGCTGAACATGAAGCTCATGCAGAAGATCGCCAAGGAGACGATGGAGGCCGCCGAAGCTGGCGATACCACCATGGGCCGCGAGCGTCACGCTGCGCAAGAGGTCATCGACTTCATGGTTGCCGAGGGTCGCCCAGGTCGTCTCGAGAAGGCCGGCTTCTACGAGTACGACGAAGACGGCAAGCGCACCGGCATTTGGGCTGGTCTGCGTGACCAGTTCAAGAGCAAGGCCGACCTGGACGTTCCGTTCCAGGATCTGATCGACCGGATGCTGTTCGCCGAGGCGATCGAGACGCAGAAGTGCTTCGACGAGGGTGTTCTGACCACCACCGCCGACGCGAACATCGGCTCGATCTTCGGCATCGGCTTCCCGGCCTGGACCGGTGGCGTGCACCAGTTCATCGTCGGATACCCGAATGGTGGCAAGGCGGCGTTCGTCGCCCGCGCCGAAGAGCTCGCGGCCAAATATGGCGAGCGCTTCACTCCGCCCGCCAGCCTGAAGGGCTAGGCGGCTTCGCCGCTCGTGAGTCCTTTCGGAGGTCCCGACCTCCGAAAGGACTCACGACCCCGGTTGTCCACAGGCTTGTAGTTATCCACAGGGCAATCCAAAAGCCCAGGTCGCGCTTCAGGGCCCGTTGCCCCGTGACCGCACTATTGGCGTATGACGTCTCCTCGGTCCGCCAACAACTTTCAAGTGTTGCTCGATTCGCAGTACGGCCTCGCGACTCAGACGCAACTCGCTCCCTACGGCTACGCCCGCCCTCGACTACGGCATCTGGTCGAAACCGGTCAGTGGATGGCAGTCCTGCGCGGCATCTACGCCGTCACCAACGGACCTCTCTCACGGCAGATGGCCTTGATGGCCGCACTTCTGTACGCCGGTCCGCGCGCAATTCTGAGCCATCGAACCGCAGCGGAAGAATGGCGAATTCTCCCCGTCGATCCGACCAAGCCGATCCACGTGACCGTTCCGTACGGCGAATCGGCGAAGTGCCAGTCGCCGACCTACGTCTCGCCTCCGGCGACAGGAGCCCGACCGCTGCCGCTCGTCGGTGATCTGCGACATCCCGGCGTCGTCGTCCATCGGTCGCGGGCACAGGCGCATATCGCGGTGGACGGTATCTTCCCTCGAACCAAAAAGACCGACACCGCAATCGATCTCGCTGTCGGTGAACCGTCGGCCCGCGCTGCGCACGATTCTCTGATCGCAACGGTGACCAATGCGAACATCCGCTTGGACGAGATCCGAGGCTGCCTCGAGCAGCGCGCTCCGCGTCGGTATCGAAAGGCGTTGGATGCAGCAGTGGCGCTTATGGCCTCGGGCGTGCAGTCGGTACTCGAACATCGTTACGTCGTCGATGTCGAGCAAGCGCACGGTCTACCTGTGTCACGGAAGCAGAGTCCCGTCGTCGTCGACGGCAGGACGCTGTACGAAGACTGCGACTACTCGGACTTCGGCGTTCCGCTATTGGTACGACTGGACGGCAAACGTGTACACGCGATTGCGCAGGTGGCATTCAGGGACCGACGCCGCGACAATGCCGCGGAGCTGGCCGGCAGACCACGCCTGACCTTCGGCTACGAAGAGGTCACCGAGAAGCCGTGCGCTGTTGCAGCCGAGGTCGAGCAGGTGCTCACCCGCAACGGCTGGGTCCGAAAAACCCCAGGCAACTGCGCTGCTTGTGAGTCTTTTCGGAGGGCCTGACCACCAAAAAGAGGCTCTTGTGCTCTAACCGTGGGTGGTTTTGGTGTTGATGTGAGCGCACGCCGTTGTC
>NZ_JBIMSN010000143.1:0-22702 GCF_043944905.1 Antrihabitans spumae | reverse complement strand
CGGCTGCGCCGGGTGCTGTCGCCTGCCCACTCACCTACCCATTTTCGAGCCAGTCCTTTTGGTGGTTCCGCCCTCCGAAAGGACTCACGAGCGGCGTAGCCGCTACAGATGCCGCAGATACCGCTGGGGAGCGTCGAGGAACGCGCGCCAATTGCGCACGACGTCCAGGTCGTCCCACTCCGGGTACTCGATGCCCTCGTCGGTGAGTTCCCAGATACCTGCGCCCGGGCACGCGGCGAGGACCGGTGAATGCGTCGCCATGATCACCTGTGACCCCTCGGCTACCAGATCGGCGATGACGCCGAGCAGGGCAAGGCACGACTGGAACGACAGTGCGGCTTCCGGTTCGTCGAGCAACCACAGACCGATGCCGATCGGACGTTCGGCGACATAGCGCAGGAACGACTGTCCGTGCGACAGCTCGCTCCACACCGCGTCTGTCTTTCGAACCCGCCGACCGTCTTCGTCAGCGAACAGCTGATGCATCGATTCCGATCGGAGAAAGCAACCGCCGTGCGGACGTGGTTGTGCACCGATGCAATCCAGATGGTTGCGAAGATCTGTGTCACCCGCCCCCGAACCCGCCGACCACATCGAATCCTGCGCCCGCAGACCGCCTTCCCAACTGCCTGCGATCGACTCGACGAGCGTCGACTTCCCGACCCCGTTCTCTCCGACGATCACCGTCACAGGCGAATCGAATTCGATGCCGTCGTCGCGCAGAGTCGCGATCACAGGCAGGTCGAAATACCACGCGCCCGGATCGAAGTTCGCCCGAGGGTGAAGTTCGACCCGCGCGAGTGGCGGTCGTGTATCTCTTTCCAGCACTTAGTCGTTCGGACCGAACGCCCTGTCGAGGATGTCCTGCTGTTCGACCGCGTGCACCTTGCTCGAACCCGAGGACGGTGCCGACATCGCACGCCGCGAGATGCGCTTGATACCGGTCAACTTCTCCGGCAGGTACTCCGGTAGGTACAGACCGAACGTCGGCCATGCACCCTGGTTCGCCGGCTCCTCCTGCACCCAGAAGAATTCGGTCGCGTTCGGGTAGCCGTCGAGCGCCTCGTTGATCCGGTACCTCGGGATCGGGTACAGCTGCTCGATTCGCACGATCGCGATGTCGTCGCGATTCTCCTTCTGCTTCTTCGTCAGCAACTCGTAGTACAACTTGCCGCTCGTGAGCAGCACGCGCTTGACCTTGCTCCGGTCGCCGTCGCCACTCTCGTAGGTCGGCTCGTCGAACACCGAGTGGAACTTGCCGTCCGTGAAGTCCTTGACGTTGCTCACCGCAAGTTTGTTGCGCAGCATCGACTTCGGCTCGAACACGATCAACGGACGACGAATACCGTCGTTCGCGTGGCGGCGCAGCAGGTGGAAGTAGTTCGCCGGTGTCGACGGAACCGCAACCGTCATCGAACCTTCGGCGCAGAGCTGCAGCCAACGCTCGATACGACCCGACGTGTGGTCGGGACCCTGCCCTTCGTGACCGTGGGGGAGCAGCACGACGACCTCGGAAAGCTGACCCCACTTGGCTTCACCGGACGAGATGAACTCGTCGATGATCGGCTGCGCGCCGTTGACGAAGTCGCCGAACTGGGCTTCCCACAACACAAGTGCGTCCGGGTTGCCGAGCGAGTAGCCGTACTCGAAGCCGAGCACCGCGAATTCGCTCAACGACGAATCGTGCACGGCGAACCGACCGGGGTTCTCGGTGCCGATGTTGTGCAACGGCGTGTACTCGGCACCGGTCTTGCGGTCGATGATCACACAGTGGCGCTGCGTGAACGTGCCGCGTCGGACGTCCTGGCCGGTGAGGCGAACGCTCTTGCCCTCGTCGATCAAAGTGCCGAACGCCAGTTCCTCGGCGAAGGACCAGTCGATGTTGCCCTCGTACGCCATTTCTCGACGACGTTCGAGCACCGGCTTGACCCGCGGGTGGACCGAAAAGCCCTCCGGCACATTGACGAACGCGTCGCCGATGCGCTGCAGGATCGACTTGTCCACGGCCGTGACGAGTTTGGTCGGGATGACCTGATCCATCTCGACCGACTTGGTCGGCTCGGCCTTGTACTTCTCCAGTTCGCGCACCTCGTTGAACACCCGTTCCAGCTGGCCCTGGTAGTCGCGCAGTGCGTCCTCGGCCTCCTTGAGCGAGATGTCGCCACGACCGATGAGCGATTCGGTGTAGGTCTTGCGGACGCTGCGCTTGGTGTCGATCACGTCGTACATGTACGGCTGTGTCATCGACGGGTCGTCGCCCTCGTTGTGGCCACGACGGCGGTAGCAGATCATGTCGATGACGACGTCCTTGTGGAACTGCTGCCGGAAGTCGACTGCGAGTTGCGATACCCACGTGCACGCTTCCGGATCGTCGCCGTTCACGTGGAAGACCGGTGCTGCCACCATCTTTGCGACGTCGGTGCAGTACTCGCTCGAGCGTGACAGTTCCGGAGCGGTCGTGAAACCGATCTGGTTGTTGACGACGATGTGAATCGTGCCGCCGGTGCGGAAGCCACGAAGGCCCGCGAGGTTGAGCGTCTCGGGAACGACGCCCTGGCCCGCGAACGCGGCATCGCCGTGCAGCATCAGCGGCAGAACCGAGAAGCCGCCTGCGCCGTCACCCTTGTCGAGCAGATCCTGCTTCGCACGAACCAAACCTTCGAGCACCGGATCGACTGCTTCCAGGTGTGACGGGTTGGCGGTGAGCGAAACCTCGATGTCGTTGTCGCCGAACATCTGGATGTAGGTGCCCGATGCGCCGAGGTGGTATTTGACGTCGCCGGACCCGTGCGCCTCCGACGGATTCATGTTGCCTTCGAACTCCGTGAAGATCTTGGAGTACGGCTTGCCGACGATGTTGGCGAGCACGTTGAGGCGACCGCGGTGTGGCATCGCGATGACGACCTCGTCGAGGCTGTGCTCCGCGCTCTGATCGATGACGGCGTCCATCATCGGAATGACGGTCTCGGCACCTTCGAGGGAGAAGCGCTTCTGGCCGACGTACTTCGTCTGCAGGAACGTCTCGAACGCCTCGGCGGCGTTGAGCTTGCTCAGAATGTACTTCTGTTGCGCGACAGTCGGTTTGACGTGCTTCTTCTCGACCCGCTCCTGCAGCCACTTGACCTGGTCCGGTTCGAGAATGTGCATGTACTCGACGCCGACGTGGCGGCAGTAGGAGTCGCGCAGGATGCTGAGCACATCGCGGAGCTTCATCCGCTCCTTGCCCTGGAAACCGCCGACGTTGAACTCGCGGTCGAGGTCCCACAGTGTCAGCCCGTGGGTGATGACGTCGAGGTCCGGGTGGCTGCGGAACTTGTCCTTGACCAGTCGCAGCGGATCGGAATCAGCCATCAGATGGCCGCGCTGGCGATACGCCGCGATCATCTCGAGCACACGTGTGCTCTTGTCGACGCCACGTTCGCGGATGTCCTTGCGCCAGCGAATCGGCTCGTACGGAATCCCCATCGCGTGGAAGATCTCGTCGAACAGTTCGTCGCTGATCAGCAGGTTGTGAATCGTCTTGAGGAACTCGCCCGACTCCGCACCCTGAATGATCCGGTGGTCGTAGGTCGAGGTGAGGGTCATCAACTTGCCGACGCCGATGTCGGCGATCCGCTCGTCGCTCGCACCCTGGAATTCGGCGGGGTACTCCATCGCACCGGCACCGACGATCGTGCCCTGGCCCGGCATCAAACGCGGCACCGAGTGCACCGTTCCGATGGTGCCGGGGTTGGTGAGCGAGATCGTGACTCCGGCAAAATCCTCGCCGGTCAGTTTGCCGTCGCGCGCACGGCGAACGACGTCTTCGTAGGCAGCGTGGAACTGCGCGAAGTTCATCGTTTCGCAGTTCTTGATCGCGGCGACGACGAGCGTGCGTCCGCCGTCCTTGCCTGGCAGGTCGATCGCGAGGCCGAGGTTGGTGTGCGCTGGTGTCACCGCGTTCGGCTTGCCGTCGATCTCGGCGAAGTGCCTGTTCATGTTCGGCAGTGCCTTGACGCCCTGGACGATGGCGTAGCCGAGCAGGTGTGTGAAGGAGATCTTGCCGCCGCGAGTACGGGCGAGGTGGTTGTTGATGACCAGACGGTTGTCGATCATCAACTTCGCCGGGATGGCCCTGACGCTGGTCGCGGTGGGGATCATCAGCGATGCCGTCATGTTCTTGACGACCGCCGCCGAGGCGCCACGCAAAACCTTCGTCTCCTCGGCCTTGCCGTTGGACGCTGCCTTGGGGCTCGGGGCGTTCGACGACGGCGCCGGGGTGGACTGCGCCGCCCGATCGGAGCTCTTCGGGGCCGGTTGTGCTGCGGCGGCTTTCGGCTGCTCGGGCTTGGCTTTCGGAGCCTCGGCTTTGGCGGGCGCCTTCTCGGCAGGCTTTTCAGCAGCCTTAGGAGCTTCCTGCTTTGCTGCTGGAGCCTTCGCCGGAGGCGCTTGCTCGGTGGTTGCGGCCGACTTCGGAGGTGCCTCCGATTTGCCGTTCGCGGCGTCGGCCGCCTCTGGTGTGTAGTCCGTCAGAAACTCGTGCCAACTCTCGTCGACGGACGACGGATCGTCCTTGAATCGCTGGTACATCTCATCGACCAGCCATTGATTCTGTCCGAACTGGGAAGTGGAGCTGCTCACGGCAGGTGTTCCTCGTTTCCTTCTTCAATCCACAATCTGCACGTCTACTTTTCAAGGCTAGACCTGTCGTCTTAACGGCGCGCAGAATCCCTCCACTTGGTCTCGGCTACCGCTTCGGTGCGGCAAACGAGTCGAAGGCGGCCACTCCGTCGTCGATCGTCGAAGACCGGTCGCCTTCTGCGGCTTGCCAAAGCCGGGCATAAAGCCCGCCGGCGGATCGCAGCACTTCGTGTTCACCGACTTCGGCGATGCGACCGTCCGCTATGACAACAATCACGTCCGCACGCGCGGCTGTGGCGAGGCGATGCGCGACGACGACTGCTGTGCGGCGTCGTGTGACTGCTTTGCTCGCGCGCAGCACGGTCGCCTCGGTCGCGGGATCCAGCGTCGCCGTTGCCTCGTCGAGGAGCAGAATGTCCGGATCGACCAGTTCGGCTCTGGCGAGCGCGACCAATTGTCGTTCCCCTGCCGAGAGGCCCTGACCGCGCTCGCCGACAGGTTGTCGCATGCCGCCGGGAAGTGCGGCGATCGTCGCCGATGCCCCGACCGCAGCGGCTGCCGCCTCGATCTCTGCCCTGGTTGCGTCGGGTTTGCCGAAGGCGATGTTGCTCGCGACATCGCCGGTGAACAAGTGCGCTTCCTGCGGAACGACGCCGAGCGTCGCGCGGTACTGCCCGAGCGGGTAGCGGCGGATGTCGGTGCCGTCGACGCGGACCGTGCCGTCGGTCGGATCGTAGAAGCGGGCAATGAGTTTGACGATCGTCGACTTGCCTGCGCCGGTGCGCCCGACCAGCGCGACCGTGGCACCCGACGGGATGTTCAGTGTGACGTCGGTGAGCGCGTTCACGTCCGCCTTGTTGTAGCGGAAGCTGAGGTCGGCTAGCGCGATGTCTCCGTCGAGACGGGATCGAATCGGTACGACGTCGGCGGCTTCGACAGCCTCGATGGAACTTTCGGTTCGCAGCAGATCACGGATCCTTCGCAACCCGACCGCTGCCTGCTGGTATCCGTCGAACACCTGCGAGAGCTGTTGGATCGGGCCGAACAGCAGACCGAGGTACAGCACGAATGCCACAAGGGTTCCCGAACTTGTTTGCCCTGTCGCGACCTGGTGCGCCCCGAAGAAGATCACCCCGGCGAGGGCGAGATCGGACAGCATCGCGATGCCGGGAAAGTAGATCGAAATCGCGAGTTGCGATCGCATCCGACTGCGGCGATAACTCAGCGCGCGTTCGGCGAAGCGACGGGCGGCAAATGCTTCGCGCCGGTAGGCCTGCGCCGCCCGCAACCCGGTGATGTTCTCCTGGAAATCCGCGTTGACGATCGAGATGCGCTCTCGGGAAACGGTGTACGTCGCCGACGAGATGCGCCGGAACACGACTGTCGCGATGATCGCAGGGGGCAGGATGGCGAGTGCGACGAGCGCGAGGCCGGCGTCGGTGACCAGCAGCGCGACCGAGATACCGACGAGGGTCAGGATGGAAACGACAGCCGACGACAGGCCGGTCTGCAGGAACGTCGACAGTGCGTCTACGTCGGTGGTCATTCTCGTCATGATCCGGCCCGACAATTCGCGCTCGTAGTAGTCGAGGCCGAGGCGCTGCAGATGCGCGTAGCTGCGGACGCGCAGCCCGAACAACACCCGCTCGCCTGCCCGTGCGGTGATCACCGTCATCGCTGCGACGACGAACCAGTCGACGACGACAAGCACCATCGCGAAGGCACTCGCCTGCCACAACGCACTGGGTTGCTGCGGAACCACGCCGTAGTCGATGGCATGGCGCACGATCGCGGGGAAGGCGATGCTGATCAGGGAATCCGCTGCAAGACAAAGGATTACCAGTGTCAACAGGGAGGCGACGGGAGCCAGCAGGCGAGCCAGCCTGAAATTGGGATCCGGCTTGCGCAACTGTGTGGCGTCGGCTTGCGGCTCCTCGACCGCGGGCGGCAGGGCGGCAACCGCGGCGCGGAGTGCGGGCGTTGCCGCCATACCGCCGAGCGCGCTGTTCATCGGACCACCGCGTGGGGTCTGCGGAGTCTGTGCGGTCGTGCGTTCGCTCGGCTCCTGGCGATCCGGCCACAGATCGGCGTCGTTCCCGGTTGCCGAGGTGTCGGCATCGTCGTGTGCTGCCGTGGTCTGCGCGAAGCGCCGAAACGCGGCGCTGCGACGCGACAATTCGTCGATCGTTCCGCTGTCGACGATCTTGCCGCCGTCGAGTACTGCGACGCGATCAGCGAGAGCCAAAGTCGACATGCGGTGCGCGAGGATCAACGTGGTCCGCAGGCCGCGTGCAGGTAGGGCGTCGAAGATCGCGGCTTCGGTCTGGGCATCGACCGCGGAGGTCGCGTCGTCGAGGATAAGCACCCGCGGTTCGATGAGCATTGCGCGTGCCAGTGCGATGCGCTGCCGTTGGCCGCCGGACAGGGTGAGCCCACGTTCACCGACGACCGTGTCGTAGCCGTCGGCCAGTTCGGTGATGAAATCGTCGGCTGCGGCGAGGCGGGCGGCGTTGCGGATCTCGTCGTCGGTCGCCTCTGGCATGCCGAGCGCGATGTTCGCAGCGACGGTGTCGGAGAACAGAAACGGTTCGTCGAAGACAAGTCCGATCGCGGACCGCAGTTCGTCACCACGCAGGTCGGCGATGTCGATCCGACCGTGTTCGGTCGTCAATGCGATGCTGCCGTCGGTCGGTGCGTAGAACCTGGCGAGCAGTAGCGACAGTGCAGTCTTGCCTGCGCCGGCAGCGCCGACGATCGCAACGGTCTCGCCGGGTCGAACGGTCAGGTCGAGATCGGAGAGAATCTCACGCTCGGGCTCGAAACCGAAATGCACGGAACGGATCTCGATGCCGACCGGGCCGTCTGGCAGGTCGATCGTCGAGGCGCGGTCGGCCACGGCAGGCTCGGTGTCGATCACTTCGTACACCCGCTCGACCGCGGCGCGAGCGAGTTGGGCCATGATCACGACCGAGGACAGGGTCCGAGTTGTTGCCGTCATCGTCGCGACATAGGCAGCGAAGGCGAGCAGGGTGCCGACACTGATCGAGCCGTTCAGCGCGCGGTAGCCACCGAACGCGATCACTCCGACCAGCCCGACCTGTGGGAGTGCGGCCAAGCTCGGCGCGAATCGTGAATTGATCTTCGCGGCACGGAGTCGTTCGGCGTACAGCCTGCGGCCCAAGCCTTCCAGGCGGTCGACCATCCGTGCCTCTTGCCCGAAGCCCTTGACCACCCGAACGCCGGTGACGGTCTCCTCGACATGCTGCGCGAGGTCGGCCGCGCGCTGCTGAGCCGACCAGGTCGCAGCCCACAGTCGTGGCCGGATCCGGCAGACGAGGACGGCGATGACCACGACGACCGACAGCGCGACGAGCGTCAGCAGTGGCGAAAGCACGCTCATCACGGCGACCGCGAGCACGAACTGCACAGCGGCACCAGCAGACAGCGGGACCAGAGCGAGCAGGCCCTGAACGAGTTGCAGGTCGGTGATCGAGCGCGACACGACCTGGCCGGTACGAATCTCGTCCTGACCGCGGCCGTCGAGGCGTTGCAGCGAGGAAAGCAACGACAGCCGGAGGTCGTGCTGAACGTTCAGCGAGAGCTTGCCCGCGAGCATCCTGCGACCGAACTGAGCGCCGAACCGAATCAATGCCAGCGCCGCGAGCAACGCGGCGATAGCACCGATCCGTTCGGTCGTGCCTGCGTCGGCGGAATCGAGCGCCGCCTTGGTGAGCAGTGGACCCGCAATCTCGATTGCCGCGACGACCAAGGTGGCGCTCAGGGCGCCGATCGTCACGTACCTATGTGTCCAGCTCTGTTGCCACAGCTTGGCGATCCAGCCGGGTCCGTCGTCGCGTGCCATCGCTCGCCACGGTAGCTCGGACCTCCGACACCCGGCGGCACCGAGCGATCAGGTGACGTCGCGACGCCTCGCGACCAGCCAGCCTGCGCCGGCGATCACGACCACGTAGAACAGCACCATCAGCAGCGGCACCGGCCACGGTGCGATGCCCGCGTCGTCGCTGTCCAACTCGCCGACCGCTAGCGTCGAGGTGGTGACGCCGAACGGCATGTAGGAACGCGCGGAGTCGAGCCCGAAGCCGAAGAGGATAAGCCCGATGATGAGGTCGGCGATGGGGCCGATCACGACGACGAGCACGGCGGCAAGGCTCGACCCGAACAGCAGTCCGAGTCCGGCGCCGATGATCGACCACGCGACGACGACGAACAATCCTGCCGCGAGAACCTTGAACAGCAGTCCGTCGAACTCGATGTCGCCCTGGCCGAAGATCAGGATCACACCAACGCTGACGATCTCGACGACAAGCCCGTACAGCAGGCCGAATGCCGCCGATATCAACAACTTCGCGCCGATGACGCCATCGCGGCCGGACGCCGTCAGAAACGTCGGAGTGATGGTCTTGTGGGTGAACTCGGTGCCAGCGTTGAGGGCGCCGAAGATGGCAGCGAACAGGATCGCGAGAACGACGGCGATGAACAAGCCGATGAACGCGGCACCGGCCACCGCCTCGTCGAGGTCGAGGTCGGCACTCTGGTTTGCGATACCGGCGATGATCGCGCTGGCGAACAGTCCGACCGTCAGCGGAGCGATGAGCAACGCCCACCAGAACCGCAGCGTGGTGACTTTACGAAACTCCGATGTCAGGAGAGCAACCATGATCAGTTACCCCCGCCCGGCTGCTGGGGCTGGCTCGGCTGTTGCGGATCGCCGTACCCGGGTGGCGGTCCGTACCCGGGAGGTGGGGGTCCGTAGCCGGCGGGCGGTCCGTAGTTCTGTGGTGGTGGTCCGTAGTTCTGGGGCGGGGGAGCGTAGCCAGGCGCTTGGCCGTAGCCGGGCGGCGGACCATAGCCGGCGGGCGGCTGTCCGTATCCGGGTGGCGGGCCGTAACCGGGAGGCGGGCCCGGCTGACCGTGCTGAGCGACGAACTGCCCTGCCGTCATCGACAGGAAGAGCTGTTCGAGATCGACGGTTTCGGCTGCGACACCGAAGATCTGGATGTTCGCCGCCTCGGCGGCGGATGTGATGTCCTCGGTGCGCAGACCGACGACGGCAAGCCTGCCGTCGGGCAGCACCTGCGCGTCGGTCACGTTCTTCTCGGCGAGTGCTGTCGCGAGTCCGGCGGGGTTGGAGCTGCTCACGAGTACGCGACTGCGTCCGGACGCGCGGAGATCTTCGAGGGTGCCCTGGTAGACGAGGCTGCCACGGCTGATCATCACGATGTTGTCGACGGTCTGTTCGACCTCACGCAGCAGGTGGCTCGAAATGAGTACGGTGCCACCACGTTTGGCGTAGGACTTGAGGAAGTCGCGCAACCACGCGATGCCTTCGGGGTCGAGTCCGTTGGCAGGCTCGTCCAGGATCAACACGGGCGGATCGCCGAGCAGGGCGGTCGCAAGTGCCAGGCGCTGCCGCATGCCGAGGGAGAACGCGCCCGCCTTGCGGTTCGCGACCTCCGAAAGTCCGACCAGCGCAAGAACTTCGCTCGCGCGGGCATCTGGGACCCCGATCGCGCTCGCGTAGATCTTCAAGTGGCCCAACGCCGATCGCTTCGGATGCAGACTGAGCGAGTCGAGCACGGCGCCGACGGAACGTGCCGGATTGGCGATCGTCTGAAACGGGACACCGCCGACCGTCGCGAAACCCGATGTCGGCTGGATGAGGCCGAGCATCATGCGCAGGGTCGTCGTTTTGCCCGCACCGTTCGGGCCGAGGAATCCGGTGATCGAGCCGGGTGGTGCCGAGAAGCTCAAATTGTTGACCGCAGTGGTCGACTTGAACTGCTTGGTGAGGCTGTGCACCTCTAGAAAGGGCCCACCTGGCCCCTGTCGATCGTCCTTGGTCAATGAAGGACCGGTCATCGGCAAATCCCCTCGCATCGTCGAATCTCGGTCGAGGGTACCTGCCGGGATGTGCACTTACCCCGCGAGTCGAACCCGCGTCCGCACGAACGGCAGGACGGCATCGAGGAATTCGGCGGGCTTGTCGAGCTGAGGGCAATGACCGCAGTCTGCGATGACGACGACGCGACGCAGCGCACCGGCGAAGAAGCTGCGCGCCTTTCGCGACGGTGTCAGCAGGTCGTACTGCCCCCACAGCAGCATGGTCGGAACGGGTGAATCGAGAACCATTGCCCGGATCGGCAACTCGGCAATGCCGCGCAAGACACTGCGGCCGAGCGGAAACAGGCCGAGCACGCGCGATTTCTCGGCGTAGTGGGTGTCGAAACTTGTTCGTACCGTTGCCGATCCGGGCTGCAGCGGATGCCGCATGCTCGCGCCTGCATAGACGATGCCGATAGCCTTCTGCAACAGCGCCGCGGGCACGGGCACGGTGGCGGCTCGTAGCGCGAGTTCGGTCGGCGTCGAGAGGGCGACCTGCCAGAGGCGAGGTAGTCGATCGATGCCTGGCATGTCGGCGAGCACCAGGCTGCTCACCAATGTCGGGTGCGCGGACGCCAAGGCGAGAGCGGTCACTGCACCGAGCGAATTGCCGATGACCGCCACCGGCCCGCAGCCTTCGGTTTCGATCAGCTCGCGCAGTAGTTCGACGTAGCCGGGAATCAGTGGTTCCGACCAGTTCGGCGATGCCTTGCCGAAGCCGGGCAGATCGACCGAGAGGAGTCGATACCTCCGACCGAGGCTCGGCGTCACCTTGTGCCACGTCGACTTGTTGTCGGAGAAGCCGTGGATGAGCAGCATCGTGGCATCGCCACTGCCGGACCGTTCGACGTGCAACCTGGGCTTTTCGGACTGCTTGGTCGCGGTTTGCTTCGTAACGGAGTTGCGCGCCATCGGACACCACCTTCGTCGTGACAACACTGTCAATCGAGCGTGCGGTGACGTTACACGCTCGATTCGACGACAGGTGGGTTCGTTATCAACTCTCGATCGAAGGTTGAGGGTCCGGCTCGATGAGCAGCTGCTTTGCGGGCCAGTGAGCAGGCGGCGGACCGAACGCCTTGTGGGAGTTGCTGATGACGCCCTTACCGAGAACACGGTTGCCCGCGCCGCCGATGACGGCTCCGATACCGGCGGGAATGATCTTGCCTGCCATCAGCGCTGCGCGCTTGGCGACGAAGCGGGTGATGAACTTTTTCAGCAGGTTGTCGTTCATCGAGCCGATGCCGGGAATCCGGTTGGTCAGCAGCGTGCCCCAGTTCTTGGCCGAATGCCCGACCGTTCGCTCCACGATGTCCATGCCGCTGTCGCCGAGGGCGACGGCGAGGACGAGGGCGCGACGATTTTCGTCGTCGGTGGGTGCGATGCCGTGCACGGAGGCGACGGCAAGGGTCAGCAGGGCCGACGCTTCCAGGAAGAACGCCGTTTCGGCACCCGCCGCGGCGAGCGAGGCTGCCGTGCCGACACCCGGCGCAGCGGCTGCCGCGCCGACCGCGGTGCCGCTGCCGGTCACGGCGATCAGGAACAACTTCTCCATCCGCGCGATGATCTGAGCAGGTGTCTCGTCGGGGTGGGCACGCCGCATCTTGTCGACGTACTTCGCAACTGCGGGGGCCTGTAGGCGGCTACCGTCGTCGAGCACGGACCTGACCGTGCGCTCGACTCGCTCTTTCCAGAACGCCATCGAAAACCTGCCTATCCTCTGGGTGCTTGAACGGTGCTGTGCGGGTCGGGTGGAACTCTATGGCAACGAACCGGTTCGGCTGGTTTGTTCCTCCGAGACTCCTTACCCTGGAAAAGGTGACCGGAATCTCGGAGGGATCGTTTCGCCTCGCAGCACCGAGGTTGAGGCAATTCGTGCGGGGTTACAGCGGTTATCGCCTGCAGGGATTCGCCCCTGGCGAGCACGTCGGTATGCCGTCGCCGTATCTAACGGTCATCATCACGATCGGTGATCCCCTCGACATTTCCCGAGCTGTCGAACGTCCGCAGGATCGCAGTCGCTGGCACACTCTTGCCAGCGGAATCGCCTCGGTGCCGTGCACGATTTCCCACGACGGTAATCAGCACGGCATCCAGGCTGCCTTCACGCCGTTGGGGGCGCGCGCGATCTTCGGTGTGCCGACGGCTGCGCTCGGCGGCTGGATGGTCGAACTCGACGAGCTGATCGGTGCGGACGCCCGTGAACTGCGCGAACGGGTTGCGCTGCATGACGATTGGCCGTCACGATTCGATGTGCTCGACGAGATCTTCCTGCGGCGCGCCGACGATTACGTGATGGACCCGGCGCTGGAGCGCGCGTGGGGTCTGCTCGTCGGCAGCGGTGGCGGCAACAGGGTGGCCGAAGTCGCCACCGACGTCGGCTGGAGCAGGCGTCATCTCGTGAACAAATTCTCCGCCGAATTCGGTGTGACGCCGAAAGATTCGGCCAGGATCGCACGGTTCAGCGTGGCCCACGAGATGTTGCGGCAGACCGAGATTCCGCCGCTTGCCGAGGTCGCGGCACGGTGCGGTTACTACGACCAGGCGCACATGGCGCGAGATTGGCGGGACCTGGCAGGAATGGCGCCGTCGGTGTGGCGGGCGGCCGAAGTGTTCGCATTCGTCCAAGGCGAGAGTAGGGACGAGCTCGCAGACTGGACCGCATGACAACGAGCGATAATCCACTGATCTGGCCGACCTTTCGGTACAACGACGCTCACGCGGCAATCCGCTGGCTGGTCGAGTTGTTCGACTTCGAGACCGTCGCCGTCTACGGCGAGGGTGACACGGTCGAGCACGCCCAGTTGCGCGGTCCACTCGGTGGGGGCGTGATGCTCGGGTCCGCGCGATCCGAAGGGCCGCTGCAGGATTGGCAGGTGGCGAGCGGATCCGCCTACGTCGTCGTCGACAACCCGGACGAACTCTACGAACGGGCGGTCGCCGCGGGAACGCGGATCGAAATCGAACTACGCGACGAGGACTACGGTTCCCGCGGTTTCACCTGCCGCGATGCCGAAGGAGTCTTCTGGTCGTTCGGCACCTACTGCGGCGAGTAGTTCGCGCCGTTCGAGGCGGGGACAGCTTCGCTCGCAGGCGGTGGCGGTGGCGGTGTTCCATCACCGAAAGCTCTGCCGCCCAACGCTTCTCGACCGTGTGGTCCGAGCAGGTAGCTCAGGTCCGGACCCTTGGGAACGATCTGGCTCGGATTCAGGTCGGTGTGCACGACGTAGTAGTGCTCTTTGATCTGCGGGAAGTCGATCGTGTCGCCGAAGCCTGGCGTCTGGAACAGGTCGCGGGTGTAGTTCCACAGCACAGGCATTTCACTCAGTTTGTTCCGATTGGTCTTGAAGTGATTGTGGTAGACGGCGTCGAAGCGAATCAGTGTCGTGAACAGGCGCACGTCGGCCTCGGTGATCGAGTCCCCGACGAGGTAGCGCTGCTTCGCAAGCCGATCGGTCAGTTCGTCGAGGCGCGCGAACAGACGGTCGTAGGCCTTGTCGTACGCCTCCTGCGAACCCGCGAAACCGCAGCGGTACACACCGTTGTTCACATCGCGGAAGACGACGTCGTTCACCTCGTCGATCTCGCTGCGAAGCGCGGCGGGGTAGAGGTCGGGGGCGCCGTCGCGGTGGAACTCGGTCCACTCGGTCGAGAAGTCCAGCGTCATCTGCGGAAAGTCGTTGGTGACAACCTGTCCGGTCCCGACGTCGACGATCGCAGGCACGGTGATGCCGCGGTCGTAGTCGGGGAAGCGAGCGAGAAAGGCGTCCTGCAGACGTGGAATCTTCAATACGGGGTCGACGCCGCCGGGATCGAGATCGAAGGACCAGCTGCGCTCGTCGTGCGTCGGTCCACACATACCCATCGAGATGGCGTCTTCGAGTCCGAGGAGACGACGGACGATCACCGTTCTGTTGGCCCACGGGCACGCACGGGCGACGACTAGCCGGTAGCGGTTCGCCTCGACCGGGTACCCGTCGCGGCCATCCGCGGTGATCCGGGTCTCGATGTAGTTGGTGTCGCGCTTGAAGTCGTTCTCGGCAGATCGTGCTCCGGTGTCGGTGCTCACCCCCTCCACCATAGCCACCGGCAACGTATATTCCAGCTGGAATATTTGGCTTGGACTATGTCGGACGCTCGGCGTAGCGTCGCCGTGGTCAGGAGGTGCACACACATGGCAGCAACAGAGTCTCGGACGCAGTCGGCCGCGAAATTAGTGTCACCACTCGGGATAGCCGTACTCGCCCTGCTGTTCGAACGACCCATGCATCCCTACGAGATGTACCAACTGCTCGTGCAGCGGCACGAGGAACGCAACGTCAAGATTCGACCTGGCTCGCTCTATCACACGGTCGACCGGTTGGCTGGTGCCGAATTGGTGCGCGCGACGGGTATCGACCGGTTGGGTAATCGGCCCGAACGAACCACCTACGAGGTCACGACGTCCGGTCGCACCGCGTTGCGCGCCCGCCTCGGGGAGGCCCTCGCTACTCCGGTCGAGGAATATCCGCTGTTCCCGCTTGCCCTGGCCGAAGCTCACAATCTCGAATCGACCGTCGTCGTCGGCATGCTGAAGCAACGTATCGCTGCCCTGGAGGCCGGCGCGGACGAG
Source organism: Antrihabitans spumae (assembly GCF_043944905.1). Classification (NCBI taxonomy): domain Bacteria; kingdom Bacillati; phylum Actinomycetota; class Actinomycetes; order Mycobacteriales; family Nocardiaceae; genus Antrihabitans; species Antrihabitans spumae. The sequence continues at coordinate 7,569 of NZ_JBIMSN010000143.1, read as the reverse complement.
CTGACGGCACTTGGTGACGGTGCCGCAGAAAACGGTGTGCCGCAGGTCTTTTGGCTCGACGTCGGATATCGGCGCGCTGTCGTCGATGCCGAGATCACCTGGCTGCGAGCGCTCGTCGTCGAGATAGCGGACGGGCAGCTGCCCTGGATGGGTCCCAACTACAAGCACGTGCAGTCGACGCCGACTGTCGCGGCCAACGAAACGTAAGGAACAACCCGTGGAAATCACACACAAGCCATGGCGGGCGCTGGGCGCGCTGTGCCTCGGCTTCTTCATGATTCTGCTCGACATGACCATCGTGTCCGTCGCGAATCCCGCCATCCAGGAGGACCTGCGTACCGACATCAACAGCGTCATCTGGGTGACGAGCGCGTACCTGCTCGCCTACGCCGTTCCGTTGCTGATCACCGGCCGTCTCGGTGACAAGTACGGACCCAAGAACCTCTACCTGACGGGCCTGGTCGTCTTCACGATCGCGTCGCTGTGGTGTGGCATCTCCGGCAGTATCGAAATGCTGATCCTCGCCCGCGTCTTCCAAGGTTTCGGCGCCGCGATGATGACCCCGCAGACGATGGCCGTCATCACACGAATCTTCCCGCCGGACAAGCGTGGAACCGCGATGGGTGTGTGGGGTTCGGTCGCCGGCGTCGCGTCGTTGGTCGGACCGATCGCAGGCGGCATCCTCGTCGATTCGCTCGGGTGGGAGTGGATCTTCATCGTCAATGTCCCCGTCGGACTGATCGCCTTCGCGTTGGCGTGGCGCTTCGTCCCGTCGCTGACGACGAACGACCACAAGTTCGACTTCATCGGGGTCGCGCTGAGTGCAATCGGCTTGTTCTGCCTGGTATTCGGTCTGCAGGAAGGCAACACCTTCGACTGGTCGGCATGGATCTGGCTGCTGATCGCCTTCGGCATCGCGGTGCTGATCGGTTTCGTCTACTACCAGTCGAAGACGCGAGTCGAACCGCTCGTGCCGCTCGTCCTGTTCAAGGATCGCAACTTCTCGCTCGCGAACATCGGCATCACGGCGATGGCGTTCGCGATCACGGCGATGATGCTGCCCGCGATGTTCTACGCCCAGCAGGTGCGCGGTTTTTCACCGACCAAGGCCGCGCTCGTCTTCGCGCCGATGGCGATCGTCACCGGCGTGCTGGCACCCTTCATCGGCAAGCTTGTCGATCGACTGCATCCGCGCTACATCCCCGCGATCGGCTTCCTGAGTTTCTCGGTCGCGCTTGCCTGGTTCGCCGCAATCATGGAGCCAGACACCGCAATCTGGAAGTACATGATCCCGATCGCGCTGATGGGCGTCGGCAACGCGTGCATCTGGGCGCCGCTCGCCGCCACCGCAACCCACGGCCTGCCGCCGCAACAGGCAGGCGCTGGCGCTGGTATCTACAACACAACTCGCCAGGTTGGGTCCGTACTCGGTAGCGCGGCGGTCGGCGCGCTGATCGTGTCTCGGATTTCCGCGAAAGCCAACGGCAGCGACTTCGCTATGGGCGAGCAGACCGGCCCGCTACCGCCACAGGCGCGCGAGCTGTTCAACTCCGCTCTCGCGGAATCGATGTTGCTCCCAGCCGGGATACTTCTCATCGGTGTGGTCGCCTCGTTGATGTTCGTCAGGCCGACCCGCGCTGAGCAGACCCCGGCACCCAAGAAAGACGTGATCCCTGCCGCCTAGGCTCAGGGGCATGAGCCCAACTCGACTCGAGCGAATCACGTCCGACGCCGGTGCACCCATTGCCGTGCTCACCTTCGATCACCCGCCGCTCAACCTGTTCGATCAGGCGATGTTCGACGCGATCACAGCCAACGTCGCCGAGCTTGTCGCAGACCCTCCGCGAGCAGTGCTGCTGCGCGCGGAGGGAAAGGTCGTCTCGGGTGGCGTCGACGTCCACATCTTCGACGGCTTGTCGATCGACGAGGGAGCAGCCTTGTGGCGCAAGCTCTTCGACGAGATCATCCATCCGCTGGAATCGCTGCCGTGCCCGGTCGTCTACGCGGCGCACGGACTGACGCTGACGGCGGCGTTCGAGATTGCGCTCGCGTGCGACATCATCCTTGCGTCGCCTCGGGCGAAGTTCGGCCTGGTCGAGACAGTGGTCGGTCTGACGCCGTCGATGGGCGGTCCGCAGCGTCTGGCCGAGCGTGCCGGATCGGGTCGGGCGCGTGAGCTCGTGATGACCGGCGGACTGTACGACGCAGCGACTCTGCACACGTGGGGCGTTGTGAACTCGGTTCACGACGACGTCGACACCGAGGCTCGCGCATTGGTCGCCCGCCTGGCGGCAGGCCCGACTCGCGCGCATCACGCGACCAAGCAGATCGTCGAGGCGTGGCGCTCCGGCGGCGTCGCGCATGCCGACGAGGTGACGCCAACGGTGTCGGGCGCGCTGTTCGCCACGTCGGACCTGAAAGGCGCGGTCCGCAGCTTCCTCGACGTCGGCCCAGGCAAGGCGACCTACACGGGGGAGTAGGCGCACTGCCTGTGCCGGACACCTCCGGCCGAGAACCCAGCTCCTCCGACGCAAATGTGACCCAGGCCATATAGTCGAGCAAGCAGACTTCTGGAGGTCGGATGGCGCCGACGCTGGTCGAGTACCCAGCGATACAGCCCCTCTCGCGAGACGATGCCGTCACGCGGAGTGGGGATGGTCTGCTGCACTACGGCGGACTGACCCCGTCGCTCACCGAGTTCCTCGACGTCCGCGCGCATCGGTATGCCAATCGTGAAGCGATTGTCGAGATCGGCGGACCGCGGATGACGTACCGCGAACTGTGGACCTCGGCGTCTCGGGTCGCGGGCGGGTTGCAGGATCGCGGCATCGGCGTCGGCGACAGGGTTGCCATCCGATTTCCGAACGGCGTTCGCTGGGTGCAGGCATTTCTCGGTGCGTTGCTCAGTGGAGCGGTCCCGGTTCCGGTCAATTACGCCTACGGTCCGCGAGCCACCGCTGCCTTGCTTGCCGACAGCGCGGCCGACTTCGTGCTCGAAGACGAATTGCCCACCGGGCGAGCGTTTATCGACGACGGTGCCTGTCTGAGTGAGATGGCGGTTCTCTGCTACACACGTGGCACAACCGGGCGGCCGCGGGGAGTCGAGCTCAGCAACGAGAACGTGCTCTCTGCTATCGAATCCGTCGTGCACGCAGAAGGCTTGTCGCGGGACGGAATTCGAAATCTCGTGCTGCTTCCGCTCGCCTACGCGATGGGGTGTGTCGATCAGCTGCTGCCGACGCTGGCCGTGGGCGGAACAGTCGTCGTTGCGCCTTCGCTGGATCCCGAACAGTTCCGCTACACACTCGGCGCCGAGCGGATCGACGTCGTGACGGCAACGCCAGCCGACTACGACAGCCTCGTCTCCGGTCGCGGACTGCGCGCCTCGAATACGGCTGGAGTACGTAAGATCTGCTGTGCTGCAGGCGCTTTGAGCGACGAAGCCGCAGCACGGTTGCGGTCGGTCTTCCCGGCAGCCAGGCAGTGGTCGTGGTGGGGAGCGACAGAGACGAGTGGCGTCGGACTCACGTTGCCCGACGAGTTGTCGTCCAAACGCCCCGGCACCGTCGGCGTCGCGTTCGGCGGCACCGAACTTGCGCTGTGGGGCGACGAGACCGACAGCGGCCGTGGTGAACTGCTGTGCCGTGGGCCGAACGTGATGCGAGGCTATTGGCGCGACCCAGCGTCCACTGCCCGTAGGTTCACCGGAAACTGGTTCCACACAGGCGATGTCGTCGAGATCGATCGCGAAGGTTTCGTTCGGATGATTGCGCGGCGAACCGACGTCGACGTGTCAGTCGAGCAGCCGATCGCGCAAGCGGCGCAACACATCTGAGTCGATGCCGATCGCGTCCAGATACTCCGGCATCCCGCCGTACTGATCCTGGACCGTCTTCATCGCCCGGCGATAGTAGTCCTCGTGGACGCCGAGAAGTTGGTCCGACAGGTTGGCTTGTTCGCCGTACCGGGCCGACACCATCGCACGTAGCGGCGCGATGCCGTCGTTGCTGCGGAGGAAGTCGGTAATGATGTCCTCCTCGCGCACCTCGATCGCGTGCAAGAGCGTGATAGCCGTCCAACCCGCGCGATCCTTACCGGCGGCACAATGCCACAGCGCGCGGCTGTCCGCATTTGCAAGCGTGGTGAGAAGGTGGGCGATGGCGAGATGCGCGCCGGGCAGGGTCGGGAATTGCTCGTAGGCGGTGGCAAGGAAGTCGTGGGCGCGGTCTTGGGAGTCCAAGCGCGGTGCTTCGTGCGGCGCGGCTTCGTCGTCGTCGAGATGATATGGAACTTCGTGTAGTGCAACACCTTCCGGGAGGCGGTCCGCTCCGGCCTTTACCGTCTCGGCGGCGCTACGTAGGTCGAAGACATCGGTGATGCCCAACGTGAGCAGCGATTGCCGGCCGTCGGAGTCGAGGTCGGCCAACTGGGCCGATCGAAACACGATCCCTGGCCGCACGGTGCGTCCGTCGTCGGTCTGCAGGCCACCCAGATCACGGAAGTTCCAGGTGCCGGACAGGAAGAACTGATCTTGGGCAGCATCGGTCACGCCTTCGACGATAGGCGCTGCGGGCGTGGCAGTCCCGTCGGCCCGGCGTCTCACTACTCGACCTTCACAGTCGTCTCGGGCCAGCCGGTGGCACCGTCGGGAACAACGTCCGCCTCGTCGGAGGTCTGCGTCTCGCCGGTGCCGTCTGTCGCCCGCGCACGGATCACGTGTCTGCCGGGCTCGGCGTCCCACTCGAACGCCCATTGGCGCCAGGTGTCGATCGACACCTCGTCAGCGATGCGTGCCTGCTGCCATGGTCCGTCGTCGATCTGGATCTCGACACCGCGGATGCCTCGATGCTGCGCCCACGCGACGCCGGCGACCATCAGTCGCCCGGCCTGCAGTTCCGACGACCATTTCGGTGTGTCGATCCGGCAGCCCGTCTTGATCGGACCGCGTTCGGACCACCCACGTTTGGTCCAGTACGCCTTGGCGCGGTCGAAGCGGGTCACCTCGATGTCGGTCACCCATTTCGTCGCGGAGACGTAGCCGTAGAGGCCCGGAACGACGAGTCGGGCAGGAAAGCCGTGGCTGACGGGTAGCGGTTCGTCGTTCATCCCGATCGCCAGCATCGCGTCGCGGCCGTCGAGCAGGACTTCGAGCGGAGTTCCCGCCGTGAAGTCGTCGATGCTCGTCGACAGCACCATGTCGGCGCCGGGTTGCACGCCGGCCTCTTCCAGCAGGTCCTTCAACGGATAGCCGAGCCACTTGGCGTTGCCGATCAGGTCGCCGCCGATGGGGTTGGACACACATGCGAGCGTGACGACTCGTTCGATCGGCTTGCGTGCCGACAGGTCGGCGAAGCTGAGCCGGATTTCGCGATCGACCATGCCGTGGATCCGCAGCGACCATTCGTCCGTCGTCAGCTGCGGAACGACGAGTGCGGTGTCGATGCGATAGAACTGCGAGTTGGGCGTCACGTAGCTGGCAAGGCCAGGAACCTTGAAGTCGGCACCGGTCGGTGCGGGTAGCGGGGGAGCCGCGACGGTCGGCAGGCGGACCGCATCGCGGCTGGCGGAGACGTCGCGCGCGTTCGAGCCCCAGATCCGGCCCCCGATACCGGCGAATGCCGCTACTGCGCCCGTTGCCAGCACCATGCCGAGAAATTCGCGTCGGTCTCCAACGGATACCTGTGCGGACGTCGGTGCTTCGGGTGCGTCGACAAGAGTGCTCTGCTCCAACTTGCCGGTGAGCCAACGCAATACGGCTATACCGACCGCCACGCCCAGGATCGAGGGGACCGCGTAGGTCGGGGACGCGTCGGATCGCGTCACGCAGGCCGCAACGGACAGCACACCGAATACGGCGAACAATGCCGAACCGTATGGTCGCGACCGTCGCTCGACGATGCCTGCGACGGCTGCAACGACAATGCTGACCGCGACCATCGTGAGGAAGAGAACTGTTTTGTCCGACGTGCCGAATTGCTCGATCGCCCAGCGTTCCAGGCCGAGCGGCGTCAGCTCGACGACGACGTCGCCGACGGCGGGTAGTGGGGCGCTGTTCGGACCGATCGGCGCGGACACCAATTCCGCGACACCGAGGATGGCGCCTGCGGAGACCAATCCGGCGAGAGCGCGCAGGCTCCTGTTGACCACATCTCGAGGGTAGCGGGATATCGTGATCCGCTGCGCGAGGTGTTCGGCGTCTCATCCGGGTGGCCGAGACATACGATCGATGGATGGTGAATCGACCGACGACGGACGAGCGCAGTGGTCTCGTTGCCTCGGCGCTGACGATCGCCGAGCGCAAAGGGATCGACGCTGTCAGCGTCGCTTCGGTGGCCGACAAGCTCGGCATACCGATCGAGACGATGCGGGCGTGCTTCGCCGACGACGAGGCGTTACTCGGTGCACTCGCCGAATCGATGGTGCTGCGACTGAGTAGTTCCATGCACGCTGCGTTGAGCGCGGCCGCGGAAAGCGCTGATGTCCGCGGTGAGCGTGGCTTGCGGATACTTGTGCACAGTGGGCTGAGCGCGATGTGGCAGATCATCGAAGCGACTCCGGCAGAACAGATTCTGTCCTACGAGTTCGGCTTCCATTCGATGAGTCGCGGTGGAGGCGTCGGCGCCGTGGCCAGACTCCCGTTCGCCGCGGAACAGTATCGCGTGATGGACGCCGAAGCAGCGACGTTCCTCACCGAATGCGCGCGACGGACCGGCACGACCTGGTTGGAGCCGGTTCCCGCGATTGCGCGTTTCGGTGTCGCGCTGCTCGACGGTTTGGTGCGGCGCTGGCTGGTCGATCACCGATCCGAGGCGATGATCGCGCAACTCGACGACCTCGCAGGCATCATCGCGTCGAAAGCTATCGAGTAGGCGTCATGCCGTTTTTCGATGGCGCGGGCGGTCAGGTGCATTACCGGCGCTGGCAGGTCCAGAATCCGCGCGCGGGAATGGTGTTTCTGCACGGCAGTCGCCAGCACAGCGGTCAGTACCACCGATTCGCGCGCGGGCTGAATGCGCTGGAGATCGAGGTGTGGGCACTCGACCATCTCGGCCACGGGCTGTCGGAAGGTGTGGTCGGGGAGTTGGCGCCGATCGAGGATCTCGCCCACAATGCGGCGTTGCTGATCGACATCGCAAGGCGGGATCAGCCCGACCTGCCGCTCACCCTCATGGGGCATTCGCTGGGTGCGGTGACGGCGGTCGTCGCGTTGGCGAAGGCCCTGACTACACAGCCTGTTGTGGCCGTAATTCTCTGTGGGACAACGAAATCCATTGCGCGAGCAGATGTTGCGCTACCCGGTCCGGCGACCTTGCTCGTCCACGGCGTCGACGACAGGCTTGCGCCCATCGACGCGGTACGGGAATGGGTGGCGGGCAGCAGAAAGGCCGACGTCGAGTTACGAGAATATGCCGACGCCGGCCACGATCTCCTGCACGAACCGGTCCACGCAACTGTCACCGCGGACCTTGGCGACTACGTCGCTCGTGAGTCTTTTCGGCGGTCCTGACCACCGAAAAGACTAATGGGGGTGGATCGGCGGGAACGGTTTCGTGACGGAGCTGTTTCGGG
>NZ_JBIMSN010000142.1:0-8448 GCF_043944905.1 Antrihabitans spumae | reverse complement strand
CCCGAAACAGCTCCGTCACGAAACCGTTCCCGCCGATCCACCCCCATTAGTCTTTTCGGAGGTCGGGCCCTCCGAAAGGACGCACGAGCGGCGAAGCCGCCTACGCCTCGCCAGGGGTGACGATGCCACGATCGAATGCGTAGACGATCGCTGCGGCTCGGTCTCGAAGTCCGAGCTTGAAGAAGATGTGTCCGACATGACTCTTCACCGTCACCCCGGAAATCCCCAGTTCCCTTGCTATTTCGGTGTTGCTACGACCACGTCCGATGAGTGTCAGTACGTCGAGTTCGCGGGCGGTGAGGTCGTTGCCTACGTCAGCTCGGTAGGTCGCAACCGGTGTCGAGGCTCGGTAGGTCGTCAGGACTCGCGCCGTCACCGCGGAGTCGAGATAGGAATCTCCGCTTGCCACCGTGCGGACCGCGCGGATCAGATCCTCGGCAGCCGAGTCCTTGAGAACGAACCCGGCTGCTCCAGCGCGTAGGGCTCCCGACAGGAGTCGGTCGTCGTCGAAGGTGGTCAACACCAGGACAGGTGGAGGTTCGGCCGCGGCCTGCAACAGCCGCGTCGCCTCGATACCGTCGACCCGCTTCATCCGCAGATCCATGACGACGACATCGGGCGCCGACGTCCGAACAGCCTCCGGAACTTCCTCTCCGTCAGCGCATTCGGCCACGATCACGAACCCGTCCTTGCGGCGGAGGATTCGCCGCAGCCCCGAGCGCACAAGCTCTTGGTCGTCGACGAGGAGCACCTTGATCTCTACGCCGGTCACTGCGGGCCGACGAGGCCGAGGGGGCAGTCGCTTTCGCCCAGCCGCAATGGCAGCACAGAGTGCACCAGCCAGCCGGACCCGTCCGGCCCCGCTGTCAGCGTCCCACCGAGCAGTTGGGCTCGACGGCGCATGCCGTCGAGACCGGAGCCACCCGCGGATTCGCTTGTCGCGCATGGATGGTTGCCGATCGACAATTCGACCGCAACGGGCGAGATCGTCACGGCGACGTCGGTACGCGATCCGGGAGAATGTTTGGCGACGTTCGCGAGCGACTCCTGCGCGATGCGGTAGAGGCCGAGACCTGTTGCTGCAGTGACAAGTTCAGTGTTGCCGGCGCAGGCGTACGCGACGGGTAGCCCAGCTCGCTGGAAATCGGCGACCAAGTCGGTGATATCGCCGATGTTCGGCTCGGGTGCAATGGTCGACGGGCCAGTGTCGAGCAAGCCGACGGTCCGGCGGATGTCGTTCATTGCCTGCCGGCCGATCCGCTCCGCGTCAGCGAGTGCGTCGATCGCGTCGTCGATGTCGCGGTCCTCCTGAAGCGCTCTGCGTGCTCCCGTCAGATGCAGGAGCGTGATGCTCAACGAGTGCGCGACGACGTCGTGCACCTCGCGGGCGATGCGCCTGCGCTCGTCTCCGGCCGCTTCGGCGGAGCGGCTCGCCTGGGTTACGCGCTCTTGTTGTAGTAGGCGAAGTTGCGTGAGCATCATGTAGCCCGCGAGCCAGGCGAACAGCACGCCGGCGATGTAGAGATTTCGAACCTGATGATTGGCGAAGTGCGATAGAGCGAGCGTGGCGACGGCGGCTGCCGTCGCAAGGAGGCTTGCGCGCGCCGACGCCGTCGCTGCCACCGCGATGGTCATCGTGATGAGCAGGACAGGAGTCAAGTCCATGTCGACCGGGTGCCGCATGAATATGTAGGCGGCAACGACATTGATGGTCACGAAGGCAAGATGGGAGTTCCAGCCGACGAGGATCGAGAGCACACATTCTGCAACCACAGCCGACCCCGCCAACGCGACGATGCCGGGAGGAGAAAACGCGTTGCGCTGAATCAGCACGCCGAGGACGGTGCCACACAACACCAGCGGGACAAGCCACACGTATTGCCGCGGATAGTCGAAGCCGCGGGCGGCGAGAGTAGTCGACAGTCGGTCTGTCACGCGCATTTGATCAGCCTAGAGCCGAGTGCGTTCGCTTCGCATCGTTCCAGGAGCGGTCCGGGCGTCCTACCTGGGTAGGAGAGAAGGTCCCGACTCGGGCACGGCGAGGCGACGGCATTTTCTCCGTAGCGTTTCGAAGTGTCAGTTTCGATACGGAAGGTGGGGACGATGACTTGGTCGGATGTGCACGCACGCACGTTGATTCTCGAAACGGTGCTGGAGCGAGCCCGGCGTGAACCGGGGTACGGCTTGCGGCTCGACGGTCTCGGTGACGTGGAGCGCTTGTTCGGCGGTACGGGCGGAGTTCTGCTTGCGCTGCAACATCGTTGGAGCACACACCTGGCCGTCAAGCTCGACTTCGCCGTGGAGGCCGGCGCATCGGCGCAGGCAGCCTGGGACGAGTTGGCGGCAGAACAGCCGACACTGCGCGCTGTCCTCGACGCCCACTCGCGGCGGTCGTTGAGGCTGCGAGGCGCTCGGCGTAGCGAACAGTTGATGATCGCCGAACATGTTGCGGGTGGCCAGCTTTACGGCGATCCGCAACTTCACATCACCAAAACCATTGCTTGACAGGGAGATTGTTATGAGTGCTCCGATCGAGACCCCCGCGCACGACGACGTTGCCGATGCAGATCGTGAGAAGTACACGAAGCTGTTAGCCAGGCTGAGCGCTCTCTCGGTGACCCATCATTTCGACGCCTACGGCGATATCGACTGGGATGCAACCGAGTTCGTGATAGATCCCGCAGATCCACGCTGGGAGCTGCCGTCGTATGACCCGATAACGGAGACGGACTGGTATCGCGCGCTGTCGCCAGAGACGAAGGCGCGGTTCGGGCTCGACTCCATCGCGTCGGCGATGAAGCTCGGGTTGGAGTTCGAGCGAGTGCTCAAGCAGGGACTTCTGGAGTTCGCAGGCACACTGCCGAACGGGGCGCCTGAGTTTCGGTACGCCTATCACGAGGTCATCGAAGAGGCACAGCACTCGTTGATGTTCCAGGAGTTCGTCAACCGGAGTGGCTTCGACGCAGCCGGGCTGACGCCGTCGGACCGTTTCGGAGCACGATTCATCAAAGCACTCGGTCGGGTGTTTCCGCCGATGTTGTTCATCTTCGTTCTAGGCGGAGAAGAACCCGTCGACTACCTGCAGCGGAAAGCGTTGCGCAGCGGCGGCGACTTGCATCCACTGTTCGAAAGAGTGATGCGAATTCACGTGACGGAGGAAGCGCGTCATGTGTCTTTTGCGAACAGCTATCTGCGGACCAGCGTGGCTGGCCTGAGTTGGTTCGGCCGGTCACCCCTTGCAATCGGCGCACCGATCATCCTCGCGATCATGGCGCAGAAGATGATGAAGCCCTCGCCGCAGCTGATCAAGGCATACGACATCCCTCGCTCGGTCATCGTGGAGGCGTACGACAAGAATCCCGCGCATCGCGCGGAAACGATCGCATCGATTCGCCGCGTTCGCAGGCTGTGCGACGACATGGGCCTTGTGACGCCGCGTTATCGCTGGCTCTGGCGAAGGGTCGGTCTCGACGACTCGTGAGTCCTTTCGGAGGTCGGGCCCTCCGAAAGGACGCACGAGCAGCGAAGCTGCCTACCCCTGGCAGGGGTAGGCACAACTGGGCGTGGTTACCCCGTCGAGGTTCTTCCAAGCTGAAGTCGCGCCCCCAGTCGAGGGCCGACATCGAGAGGAAGAACAATGACGACCACGACAAACGACCTGGCGGTCGAGGACGTGACCCGCCTGGTCGACGACTATCTGAGCGGCTGGAACGAGGTGGACTCGGTCGAGCGCGAGGAGATCCTCGTGCGCTGCTGGGCGCCCGACGCGGCGCTCGTCGACCCGCCGCTCGACGGCAGAGGGCACGCCGGGATCGATGCCCTGATCCAGGCACTGCAGCAGCACTACCCCGATCACCGCTTCGTGCGGTCGGGGGAGATCGACGCCCATCACGATGCGTTTCGCTTTCCGTGGCGCCTGGTCGGGCCGGACGGCGACGCAGCGCTCACCGGTGTCGACTACGGGTTGGTCGGCGACGACGGTCGGCTGACCCGCGTCACCGGATTCTTCGATCCGGCGGCCGGAGCAGGCAAGTGACAAGCGTCGCGGACCGTTCCGATTCCCGCATCGACATGGGGTCGGTCCGCTTCTGGGTCGCTGCCGACGCGGCGATCACCGGTGCCAACGCCCTGATCTACTTGGCCGCCGCACCTGTGATCGTGGACCTGATGGGCTCGCAGACCTCGGACGTGCGGGCTATCGGCGGCTTCCTCCTGGCGTTCGCTGCCCTGGTTGCGCTGGTGGCTGCGCCCACGGCAACCCCACGCTTCGGTGTGCGGGTGATCATCGCTGTCAACGCTGTGTGGGTGCTCGCCTCCCTCGCCGTCGCGGTCGGTGGTGGCCTTGGGCTCACCGCACTCGGGACGGTCTGGGTGGTGGCGCAAGCCGGTGTCGTCGGAGTCCTCGCGGTCCAGCAGTACCGCACGCGCTGATATGTGTTCCCACGGCTCCCATGCCTTCTGGCACTTCCCAGAGGGTGGGGGAGCCGTGGCACAGTGGCGCGATGGGTTCATCTGCAGGCGACATCGCGCTCGGAGAATTCCTCCGCTCGCGGCGCAACCTGCGCCAACCCGACGAGGTCGACGTCCCGACCTACGGCAGGCGTCGAGTGCCGGGATTGCGTCGCGAGGAGGTTGCCTTCCTAGCCGGCGTCAGCGCGTCGTACTACACGCGGATCGAGCAGGGGACCGCAGGCACTGTGTCGTCGGGCGTTCTGCGCTCGGTCGCCGCGGCCCTGAGATTGACCGACGAAGAGCAGGCTCAGATCTACCGACTTGCGCAGGTGAGCCCGGACCACCCGCAGCCGGGTCGACCGGAGACGTTGCTACCGAGTCTGGCGGCGGTGGTGCGCCACCTCGACGGCGTCCCGGTCGGCGTGCTGGGGCGGAGCATGCGTGTGCTCTCGTGGAATCGGCTGGCGCACCGGGTGTTCGCCCCGCACCGTGCCTTCGATGAACCGTGGTCCGAGGTCGGCCTGAACTGGGCTCGGGTCCTGCTACTCGACGACGAGAGCCGCACCCTCTACGCCGACTGGCCGCTCGTCACCGAGGATATCGTGGGGCGGCTGCGGGCGGCGGCCTCCCGCAGGCCGACCGACCCCGAGATCACTGCGGTCGTCGCGGACCTCACCCGGAGGAGTCCCCGCTTCGCCGAGCTCTGGTCGAGCCACCCGACCCGCGAACGACCGCTCGGTGGAACCACTTTGAACCATCCGACGCTCGGCAGGCTCGACCTGTGCGACACAGTCCTTCGCTCCGTCGAGGACGAGGATCAGGTCATGATCGTGTTCCACTGCGCACCGGGCAGCGTCACCGAAAGCGCTCTGCGCCAGGCCGTCCCGACCTGACTGAGGTTCGGGACGCCTGGCGCAGTTGGATCTGTCAGCCGACGAACTGGTCGGCGAAATCGCCGACGGGCGGAATGGGCGTGATCACGTCGATGAGTACTCCGTCCGGTCCCGCAACGATGAAGTGACGCTGACCGAAGTCTTCGTCACGCAGGTTCAACACGATCTCGATACCGGGCCGTCCCGAGAGTTCGAAGTGGACATCGTCGACGTCGTCGACCTCGAGATTGAGTAACACGCCAGCCGCGGTCCGACCGCGGTACGCCTCGGGGATCGTCGGGTGGTCGGGGTCGAGAAGAGCCAATTCGTGTTGACCCCGGGCGAGGCTGACGTACCAGTCGGCCTCGAATGTCGGCTCGTAGCCGAAGTTTTCGCGGTAGAAGCGTGCGGCCGCAACCACGTCGGCCGTCATCAAGACCGCGTAGCTGCTCACGAGCTTGCTCATCGGATCACCTCACGTCCGTCGGAGGAGAGAGCGAATGCCCCGACCTCTGGTTCGCCGCGGCGAACCACCTCGGCCTCCAACGCCACGATGCCGCCCGGAAGTGTCTCCGCGGACGAGATCTCGAGGCCGGCGGCGGCACCCGGGTGGGTGAACAGGCGCTTGCCTTGGCCGACGACCACCGGGAACTGCAGCATCCGATAGGTGTCGACCAAGCCGGCTTCGTGCAGCGATCGGATCAGGGTGGCACTGCCGTGGACCTGCAGCTCGCCGCCGGACTGCTCCTTGAGCCGCCCGACCTCCGTCAAGAGGTCGCCGGACAGGACCGTCGACCCCGCCCAACCGGGATCGGTCAGCGTGCTGCTGAGAACGTACTTCGGGTGGGTGCGATAGACGGCTGCCACCGCGTCGTCCGGGTCGGTCACGTCCGGCCAGTAGCTGCGCATCAGCTCGAAAGTCTTGCGGCCCAATAGAAACGCGTCGAGACGTGCGAACCACGAGTCGACGACCCTACCCCAGTGTTCTGGACCGAACGGCACCAACCAACCGCCTCGGGTGAAGCCGTCGCTCGGGTCCTCTTCGGGGGCGCCAGGTCCCTGGATGACGCCATCCAGGCTGACGAAGGTATGGACGGTGAGTTTCATGTGTGCTCCTTGCGTGTGGGTTCTCCAGGACGCTAGGCGCGCGGGTGTGGTCGGCGTACGTGCCTGCGGTCACTGCTGCAGTCCGTTACTTCCGGCACCCGCGGCGATTCGGGTGGATTTCTATGATCGAACGATGAGGGAACCGAAGGCCGGGCGCCGAACGGCGTACGCGCTGCTGTCCTGCACCTTGGTGGCGGGCATCGTCGTGCTGCTGGAGGCGGTGCTGACCGACCTCCCCGGGCCTGCCCTACCGGTGTGGTGGTGGGTGTCCTACGCCGTCCTGCTCGTCGTGCAATTGATCGCGACGGGACTGGTTCGGCCGCCTGCTCGGCTGCCGTCGGCCGTCTGGCTCACTGCGCTTGTCGCGCTGGCGCTCGGCACGTTCCTGCTCTACCCGGACCACGGATTGACCGCTGCGCTCCTCGTGGTCTCGGCGGCCACCGTTGCGCGGCATGCCTCGACTCGCGCCGTGATCGGGGTGATCGTGCTGCAGTCCGTTGCGGCCGTCGTAGCCATCACCATGATCGGCTGGCCGATCGCGGACGTGGTCGCTGGGGCGTTCGTCTATCCCGGCTTTCAGGCCTTCGGCGCTCTCGTTGTCCACGCCGCCCGCCGCGAGACCGAGGCGCGCCACGAGTTGGCCGAGACACACGCCGAACTGCGATCGACCATGGCGTTGTTGGAGACCGCGAGCCGGGATGCCGAGCGGATGCGTATCGCGCGCGATCTGCACGACGTCGTCGGACATCAGTTGACGGCGCTTGCGCTCGAGCTGGAGGTCGCCTCGCATCTCGTCGAGGACCGCGCGAGCGAGCACGTCGTCCGTGGGCGCTCGATCGCGAAGCAACTTCTGGAGGATGTTCGGGCGGCGGTCGCGCAGATGCGCCAGGGACCCGAGGACTTGCGTCCGATGTTGGCCGAACTCTCGCAGAACGTTCCTGGACTCGACGTGTCGGTGCAGGTCGACGCGTCCGTGCAGGTGGAGGGTGAGCACGCGCAGGCCATCGTGCGGTGCACGCAGGAGGCGATCACCAACACCCTGCGTCATGGCGGTGCGACCCGCCTCGATGTCACGGTCGGTTCCGACGAGACGGGCACGTTCGTGCATGCCGTCGACGACGGCCGCGGCATCCCTCGCGTGGTCCCCGGACACGGGCTGACGGGCATGCGAGAGCGGATCGAAGCGCTCGGCGGGACCCTGAACGTGTCGTCGAGTCCGGGCAACGGCTTCGCCATCGAAGGCCGACTGCCTCGAGTGCTCGAATGACCGCGGCCATCCGGGTGCTCCTTGTCGACGACCAGACGTTGGTCCGGCAGGGTATTCGCAGCTTGCTTGCGCTGACCGACGAGGTCGACGTCGTGGGCGAGGGTGCCGACGGCGACGAGGCGTTGGAACTATTGGCCCGTGTCGACGTCGACGTCGTGCTGCTCGACCTGCGGATGCCCGGCCGCGACGGCATCGCAACCTTGCACGCGATGGCCGAGCGTGGGCATACGACGCCGGTGCTGGTGTTGACGACCTTCGACGACGACGAACTGGTGCTCGCGTCGCTACGCGCGGGCGCGAAGGGCTACCTGCTCAAAGACGTGACGCTGGAGCAACTCGTCAGCGGCGTCCGCTGTCTGGCCGCGGGCGGCACACTGCTGCAACCCGCTGTTACCGAGCGGCTGCTGCGCGCCATGACCGACCGCAGCTTCAACATCGGCGGAGCAGTGACTCCCGAGCCGCTGACCCCGCGCGAACTGGACGTCCTGCGGCTGGCCGCTGCGGGCTGGTCGAACCGCGAGATCGCCAAGGGCCTGCATCTTGCCGAGGGCACCGTGAAGAACCACATGTCGAGCGTTCTGCTCAAACTCGGTGTGCGGGACCGCACCCGGGCCGTGCTGCATGCCCTGGAGAGCGGCCTGTTCGACTAGGGCGCTCCGCGCCTCGTGAGTCTTTTCGGTGGGCGGGCCCACCGAAAAGACTAATGGGGGTGGATCGGCGGGAACGGTTTCGTGACGGAGCTGTTTCGGG